>NZ_JBEYXK010000040.1:0-56013 GCF_040645035.1 Streptomyces sp. NPDC046876
CGGCAACCGCTGGGAGGTGCCCCCGGCACGGCACCTCGCCGCGTTGTCGGCCCTCGCAAGTACGTCCAGTACGAGCCGAGGCCCTCCGCCTTGCGAGGCACCGCACCGGACGCCGCGACCCGGTGAACCTTTCCGGTCACAGCACTAGCCCGCGCGGCGTGTGAGCGCGCCGGGCGCCCGGCGCACGCAATACGGGCGCGCCGCGCCACACTGGAACGCGTGACCGGAGCGAAGGCGGACCTCGGGCGGCGCCGCCGCCTCCTGGGCGGCGCCGTATGCGGGCTGGTCGCGGCCTTCGCCGGGCTGGCCGTGGCCGAGCTGGCCGCGGCGGTCGTCCGGCCCGAGGCCGCCCCGGTGACCGCGGTCGGCGGGACCGTGGTCGACCTCACGCCCACGGCCGTGAAGGAGTGGGCGATCCGGCAGTTCGGGACCGCCGACAAGCTGGTGCTCGCGCTCGGGATCGTCCTCGTCCTGGGAGCGGTGGCGGCCGCCGCCGGGGTGCTCGCGGTCCGCCGGCTGCCGGCGGGCCTCGCCGTGGCGGGCGCGTTCGGGCTGGTCGGGGCCCTGGCCGCAACGAGCCGACCGGAGGCGTCCTGGCGCGATGCGCTGCCCTCGCTGGCGGGCGGGCTGGCCGCCGCCGGGGTGCTGTACCTGCTGGTGCGCGCGCTGCGCCGGCCCCGCCCGGCCGGTGCACCCCCGGGCGGGGCCGGGGCGATGGACCGGCGCGGCTTCGGCCGGCTGGTCGCGGCCACGCTCGCCGCTTCCGCCGGCATCGGGTACGCGGGCCGGCGCCTCGGGGCGTACGGCTCCCTCGGGGCCGGCGCCTCCCGGGCGGGGCTGGTGCTGCCGCCGCCGGATGTACCCGCCCCGCCCGTGCCGCCCGGCGCGGAGCCGGCGGTGCGCGGGACCTCCCCCTTCCTCACCGCGGCCGGGGACTTCTACCGGGTGGACACCGCCCTGGTGGTGCCGCGCGTCGACGCCGACACCTGGCGGCTGCGGATCCACGGCGAGGGCGTCGCGCGTCCGCTGGAGCTGGACCTGCGCGCGCTGCTGGCCCGCCCGCTCGTCGAGCACGACATCACCCTGACCTGCGTGTCGAACGAGGTCGGCGGCCCGTACGCGGGCAACGCCCGCTGGCTCGGCGTGCGCCTCGCCGACCTGCTGCACGAGGCGGGCGTACGGCCGCCCTCGCGGGGCGGCCCGGCCGACCAGCTGGTCGCGCGCTCGGTGGACGGCATGACCATCGGCACGCCCGTGGAGACCGTCATGGACGGGCGGGAGGCGCTGCTCGCCGTCGGGATGAACGGCGAGCCGCTGCCCTTCGCCCACGGCTTCCCCGTCCGCATGGTCGTCCCGGGCCTGTACGGGTACGTCTCCGCCTGCAAGTGGCTGCGCGAGCTGCACCTGACCACCTTCTCCGCGTACGACGCCTACTGGGTGCGCAGGGGGTGGGCGGCGCAGGCCCCGGTGAAGACGCAGTCCCGCATCGACACGCCCCGCCCGTCCGCCGAACCCCTCGCGGGCCAGGTGGCGGTGGCCGGAGTGGCGTGGGCGCAGCACCGCGGGATCGCCCGGGTGGAGGTACGGGTCGACGGGGGCCCGTGGCAGGAGGCCCGGCTGGCGGACGCGGACGGCGTCGACACCTGGCGGCTGTGGTCGTGGCCGTGGGAGGCGGCCCCGGGCCGGCACACGCTCCAGGTCCGGGCCACGGACGGGGGCGGCGCCGTGCAGACGGAGGAGGTCCGGCCGCCCGTGCCCGACGGGGCGACGGGCCTGCACACGGTGGCGGTGCACGTCCGGCCCCGCCCGGCGGCCGCGGCGGCTGCGGCGGCACGGACAGGGTGACGGTCGGCCGGTCGGCCGGGGCGAAAAGGGGAGCAAACCGTACATTGAGCCATCCCCTTCCCTCCGGATGGGCGGAGAGCAACGTCAGGAGCCGGCCCCCGTGGAGCTCACCAGTACCCCGCTGTTCGTCACCCTGATCACCGTCACCGCACTCGCGATGCTGGCCGCGCTGCTGCTGTGGAACCGGATCCCGGGCCCCGGGTGGGTGCGCTGGCCCGCACGGGTGCTGATGCTCGCCCTGTGCCAGCTGACCGCCATCACCGTGACCGCCGCGTGGATCAACGGCAGCTACGGGCTCTACTCCTCCTGGGACGAGCTGCTGGGCACCGGGAACGGGCAGGACGCCTCCGCGATGACCGCGCCGACGACGGGCCGGGCCCGCTTCATGCCGGGCGGTGACGGCACCCAGACCGCCTGGTTCCGCGGTACCCACTCGAAGCTGGCCGGCCAGGTGATCGTGTGGACCCCGCCCGAGTACCGGGCCCCGGGTGCGCAGCGGACCCGGTTCCCCGTGCTGGTGCTGCTGCACGGCTACCCGGGCTCGCCACGGACGTGGATCGACCTGGGCGGCATGCCGGACGCGTTGGAGCAGCTGATCGCGCTGGGCGCGTCGCGCCCGTTCGTCCTCGTGATCCCGGAGATCTACCCGGGCGGGGTGAACACCGACTGCAGCAACACGCCCGGCCGGAAGGTGGCCGACTGGCTGGCGCGGGACGTGCCGGAGCTGGTCGCGAAGAACTTCCGCACGCTGCGGGGGCCCGCAGGCTGGGGGCTGATGGGCGTGTCCACCGGGGGGTACTGCGCGGCGAAGCTGCCGCTGCAGTACCCGAAGGTGTTCCGGGCGGGAGCGGCCCTCGACCCGGACCCGCTGACCGGCGACCCCGAGGTGCTGCCCGATGCGGTGCTGCGGGAGCGCAACAGCCCGATGTGGCTGGTCCGGCAGGCGCGGAAGGCCGACGTCGGGCTGTTCCTGGCCACCTCCGCGCAGGACCGGGAGAGCCCGCCGCAGCAGCTGGACGCCTTCGTCCGGGCCGCGGCGGGCAGCGGGGTCCGCGTCAAGACCCTCGTCCGACCCTCCGGCGGCCACAACTTCCAGACGTGGAGCGGGATGTACCCCGATGCGCTGGGCTGGCTCAGCACCGAGCTGTCGCCGCCGGCGGCGGGCCGCTAGGACTCAGCGGCGGCCCGGGCGGCGGACCGGGCGGACCGGAAGCGCCTGGACGCTGTTGCCGATGAAGCTGCGCTGGCGGGGAAGTTCGGCCTCGGGGACGGCGAGGTCGAGGTCCGGGAAACGGGTGAAGAGCCGTTCCAGGGCGATCGTGGCCTCGAGGCGGGCGAGCGGGGCGCCGACGCAGTAGTGCGCGCCCTGCCCGAAGGAGAGGTGCCGGGCCGCGCCGGGCCGGGTGACGTCGAAGCGGTCGGCGTCCGGGCCGTGGAAGGCCCCGTCGCGTCCGGCGGCGGTGTAGCCGGCGAGGACCGGGGTGCCCTGCGGGATCACGGTGCCGCCGAGGGGCAGGTCGCGGGTGGGGTAGCGGAAGGGGAACCAGCTGACCGGGCCGTCCCAGCGCAGCGTCTCGTCGACCACGTCCGACCAGGTGGCCTTGCCGTCCAGGACCAGCGCCAGCTGGTCGCGGTGGGTGCACAGGGCGCGTACGGCATTGCTGATCAGGTTGAGGGTGGTCTCGTGACCTGCTACCAGCATCAGACGCATGGTGCCGATGAGTTCGGCCTCGCTGAGCCGGTCGCCGTCGTCCTCGCGGGCGGCTATCAGGGCGCTGGTCAGATCGTCGCCGGGGGCGGCCCGGCGGGCGGCCGCGATCGCGCCGAGCAGCTCGACGAGCTCGCGCACGGCCGCCATCACCTCCGCCGGGGTGGTGTCGGTGGCGATGACCACCGTGTAGGTGAGGTCGTGCAGCCGGCCGCGGTGCTCGGGGTCCACGCCGAGCAGCTCGCAGATGACGCTCATCGGGAGCGGGAGCGCGAAGTGGGTGCGCAGGTCGGCGACGCCGCCGGGGTCCTCGGCGGCGGCCCGGCCGAGGTCGTCGAGGAGGCCGGCGGTCAACTCCTCGATGCGGGGGCGCAGCCGCTCCACCTGGCGGGCGGTGAAGGCGTTGCCGACGAGGGAGCGCAGACGGCGGTGGTCGGCGCCGTCGGCGGTGTGCATGCCCTGGGCGTTGGCGAAGACCCGCAGGGGCCAGTCGGCGGGGATCGTGCCGTCGTTCAGGGCCGGGCAGTGGCGGGCGTCCTTGGCCACGTCGGGGTGGGAGAGGAACTCCTTGAGCGCGTCGTGCCCCAGGACGACCGCTGCGGGCACCCCGCCGGGCAGCACGATGTCCGCGACGGGCCCCTGCTGCGTCCGCAGGGCGGCGTTCAGGGCGTGCGGGCAGCCGCCGGCGGGGTCGACGGTGTGGGCGGGGGCGGGAGGGTGCGAGGACAAGCCGGTTCTCCTGACCGTATGGACGAATACCGGCCAACAGTGCGGCTTCCCTACGGGGTTGTACAAGGGCCCCCGCCCACTCCGGCCCCACCGCCTCGTGAGCCGGGGGGCTGAAGCCCAGCCGACTCCGCCGCCACCCGAACCGAGGGTCCAGCCAATCCAGCCTCGCCGGCGTTTGAGGCGGGGGGTCTGGGGCGGAGCCCCAGAAGCCCAGCCGACTCCGCCGCCACCCGAACCGGGAGTCCGGCAAATCCAGCCCCGCCGGCGCTTCAGGCGCGGGGTCTGGCGGCGGCGCCCCGGAAACCCGGCTCCGCCGGGCACCGGGCTCTGCCCGGACCCTCCCCCAGACTCCGTCCGGGGGGACCCCCACTCAAACGCCGGCGAGGCTGGATTGGCCGGCCCTCGGCGTCAGGCCGGGGGGTGGGCCAGGTGGAGGCGGGTGTGGTACCAGCCGGACGCCTCCTTGCCGGTCGGGTCCTCGCCGAGGGCCCGCACGGCGGCCACGGCGCGCCGCTGCTCGGCGGCGTCGGTGAAGCGCCGCTGCGGGCTGGTTCCGGGGACGCGCTCGACCGTCAGCCCGTACGCCCGCAGGCAGTCGGCGATGCCCCGGAAGTCGTGGCTGCGCAGCACGAACGCGGCCACCGGCACCGGCCGGCCGACGGCGCTGAGCAGCCGCCCGAAGGTGCGCCCGGTGAGGAACGTGGTCCCGCCGGTGACGGTGATCAGGCCGACGCCGGCGGCGGAGCTCCGCAGCACCTCCCCCGGTTCGGCGGCCTCCAGGTCGTCCGTGTGGCCCTCGTCGAGGAGCCCGGCGGCCACGGCGTAGGCGACGGCGGGCCGGGCGATGTCGACGCCGATCATGCGGACGGCGTCGGCGCGCCGCCGGGCGGCGTAGAACGCGCGGTCCCGGGCCAGGAGTTCCTCCGTTGTGAGACGGGCCGCCTCCGGGGCGGTGTAGTGCGCGTACAGCTCGTCCAGGGTCACGTCGTGGTTCACGAGGGCGGCGTTGATCCCGTACGAGCAGCACAGGTCGAGCACCGTCCGCCGCCCGGGTCCGAGGCCGCGGGCCAGGGCCCGGAAGACCGGTTGGGCGTGGGCGGGGGTCTGGTACCCGTACGGGGCGAGCGCGGTGAAGTAGCCGCGGGGGTCGGGCAGGGCGTAGACGTCGTCGAAGCTGGTCATGCCGGCGGCGGTCATCGGCCGGGTCCTCCTCGGGGCGGGTCGGCTGCCTGCGGCCTCAGTGGTAGCCGGGCAGCGGGGGCGGTCGAAAGGCCGCGGATCCGGCCACCGCGGCGTGCCCGCGAGCGGCGCGGCGTAGGGTCTGGGGATGACGCAGACGCGGCGGACGCTCGAAGGCAGAGTAGCCCTGGTGGCCGGTGGGACGCGGGGGGCGGGCCGGGGCATCGCGGTCCAGCTGGGCGCGCAGGGCGCGACGGTGTACGTGACGGGGCGCAGCTCGCGCGAGGGCGGCCGGTCGGAGTACGACCGGCCGGAGACGGTCGAGGAGACCGCGGAGCTGGTCACCGCGGCGGGCGGGCACGGGATCGCGGTGGTCGCGGACCATCTGGTGCCGGGTCAGGTCGAGGCGTTGGTCGGGCGGATCGGGGCCGAGCAGGGCCGCCTGGACGTGCTGGTGAACGACATCTGGGGCGGTGAGCGGCTGTTCGAGTGGGAGAGCCCGGTGTGGGAGCACGACCTCGACAAGGGGTTGCGGCTGCTGCGGCTGGCGATCGACACCCACGCCATCACCAGCCACTTCGCCCTGCCGCTGCTGCTGCGGGAGCCGGGCGGGCTGGTGGTGGAGATAACGGACGGCACGGCCGAGTACAACGCGGACCGCTACCGGAACTCCTTCTTCTACGACCTCGCCAAGTCGGCGGTGCTGCGGATGGCGTTCGCCCTCGGGCACGAGCTGGGCCCGCGCGGGGCGACGGCGGTGGCGCTGACGCCGGGCTGGCTGCGCTCGGAGATGATGCTCGACGCCTTCGGCGTGACCGAGGCCACCTGGCGCGACGCGCTGGAGAAGGTGCCGCACTTCGCCATCTCGGAGACCCCGTCGTACGTGGGCCGGGCGGTCGCGGCGCTGGCGGCGGACCCGGAGGTCGCCCGCTGGAACGGGCAGTCGCTGTCCAGCGGGCAGCTCGCCCGCGTGTACGGCTTCACGGACCTCGACGGCAGCCGGCCGGACGCCTGGCGGTACATGGTCGAGGTCCAGGACCCGGACCGCCCGGCCGACACCACCGGCTACCGCTGAGCCGCGAGGCCCAGTTCGCGGCCCGGTCCGAGCGGGGCGAAGAAGCCGGCCACCGCCTCCTCGGGGACCTCGCGCAGGTCGGACGGGGACCAGCGGGGGGTGCGGTCCTTGTCGACGACCTGGGCCCGGATGCCCTCGACCAGGTCGGGCGAGCGCAGCGCGTGGCAGGAGGTCCGGTACTCCTGGGCGAGGACCTCCTCCAGGGTGCCGAGCCGCCGGGCCCGGCTGACGGCGGCGAGGGTGACCTTGAGGGAGGTGGGGGACTTGGCGAGGATCGTTTCCGCGGTCTCCTTGGCGGCCGGATCCCCCTCGGCGAGGAGCCGCTCGACGATCTCCTCGACGGTCTCGGCGGCGTAGCAGCGGTCGATCCAGGGCCGCCGCGCGGCCAGTTCGCCGGGGGCGGGAGTGGCGGCGTACCGCGGGAGCACCTCGTGCGCGGGCTCCTCGGCGAGGGCGTCGGCCAGCTCGGGGAGCAGGGCGGCGGGCACGAAGTGGTCGGCGAGCCCGCACAGCAGCGCGTCGGCGGCGCCCACGGCCGAGCCGGTGAGCGCGAGGTGGGTGCCGAGCAGGCCGGGGGCGCGGCCGAGGAGGTGGGTGCCGCCGACGTCCGGGACGAAGCCGATGCCGGTCTCCGGCATGGCGACGCGGGAGCGCTCGGTGACGATGCGGACGCTGCCGTGGGCGGAGACGCCGACGCCGCCGCCCATCACGATGCCGTCCATGAGGGCGACGTACGGCTTGGGGTAGCGGGCGATCAGGGCGTTGAGGCGGTACTCGTCGCGCCAGAAGTCGGCGGAGGCGGAGGTGCCCGCCTTGGCGTCGTCGTGGATCGCGCGGATGTCCCCGCCGGCGCACAGGCCGCGCTCGCCGGCGCCGCGGATGAGGACCCGGTCGACGGCCGGGTCGTGCGCCCAGGCGAGCAGGGCCTCCTCGATGCGCAGCACCATGGGGTGGGTGAGCGCGTTGAGGGCCCGGGGGCGGTTGAGGGTGATCGTCCCCGTGCGTCCCGAAGTGTGGAAGAGGACGGTGTCGTCTGCGGTGTCCGTGGCGTGGTGGCTGTTCACGGCAGCCAGTATCGGTAGCGTGGGCCACTGTGCGAAAGATCGTCCTGATGATGTCCGTGTCCCTGGACGGGTTCTTCGAGGGGCCGCAGCGGCAGGGCGACTGGCATGTCGTCGACGACGAGCTGCACCGGCACTTCAACGAGGAGCTCGCCGACATCGACGGATTCCTCCACGGCCGGGTCATGTACGAGCTGATGGCCGGCGTCTGGCCGACAGCGGATGCCGACCCGGCGAACGCCGGTCCGATGGCCGAGTTCGCGGACATCTGGCGGCGGACCCCGAAGTACGTGTACTCGCGGACGCTGGAGCAGGAGGACGTCGGCTGGAACTCCACGGTCGTGCGGGACGTCGTACCGGCGGAGGTCGCCGCGCTCAAGGCGGCCGGGGACGGTGACCTGGTGCTGGGCGGGGCGGACATCGCCGCCTCGTTCCTGCGGCAGGACCTGGTGGACGCGTACCGGATCTACGTGCACCCGGTGCGCATCGGCCGCGGCAGACCGCTGTTCCCGAGCGAGGAGGTGCGGGTGCCGCTGCGGCTGGAGGGCACGCGGTCCTTCGGCAACGGGGTGGTCCGGCTGTCGTACGCGCGGCAGTAGCGGACTAGGGCAGCGGGCGCGGGTGCGTGCCCGGGGTGTGCCCGAAGGCCCGCCGGAAGACGTCGATGAAGGCGCTCGCGGAGGACCAGCCGCAGCGGTGCGCGACCGCGGTCACGGGCGTGCCGGCGGCCAGCAGGCGCAGCGACCGGTGCAGCCGCAGCTGGGTGCGCCACTGCGGGAAGGTCATGCCGAGCTCTGCGCGGAACAGCCGGCTCAGGGTCCGCTCGCTCGCCCCGGCCCCCGCCTGCGCCGCCAGCTCGGCCAGCGTGCGGTGGTCGCCCGGGTCCGCGTGGAGCAGCTCGCAGACGGCGGCGAGGCGGGGATCCGTCGGGGCGGGCAGGTGCAGGGGTTGCAGGGGCGCGGCGCGCAGCTGGTCGAGCAGGACGCCGAGCATCCGGCGGCGCTGCGGGCTGCCGTCCTCGGGGGCCCGGGTGTAGGCCAGGATCAGCTCCCGCAGCAGCGGACCCACGGCGATCACGGCGGGGCTGTCCAGGGACAGCGGGTTGAGGTGGACCGGCAGGCCCACCAGGTGCAGGTCGGTGCGGCCGTGGGCGCGGTGCTCGTGGACGGTCCCGGCGGGGATCCACAGGGCGCGGGAGGTGGGCGCGACCCAGGTGCCGGCGTCGGTGGTGATGGACAGCACCCCGGAGCCGGCGTAGGCGATCTGGTGGTCGTCGTGCCGGTGCGGGTCGATCCCGGTGTGGGTGTCGAGCGCGCGGACGCTGGTCGCGGCCCTCGGAGTGTGGCGGATTTCCTGCATCACCCGGCAATTTATCGGAAGCCGTACGGCGGCGGCAGTGGCGATGCTCGACCGGTGAAGACCTCCGACACCCGGGACCCCACCGGGGGCTCCGCCCCCGCCCCCGGCTCCCCTGCCGAGCCCGAGCGGCGGCGGGCCGTGCGGCTCGCGGCCGGGCATGTCTGCGTGGACGTGTACCAGGGCGCAGTCGCCGCGCTCGTCCCGTTCCTGGTCGCCGGGCGCGGGTACGGCTACGCGGCCGCGTCCGGGATCGTGCTGGCCGCCTCGCTGCTGTCGTCCGTCGTCCAGCCGCTGTTCGGGGCGCTGGCCGACCGGCGGCCGGTGCCCTGGCTGATCCCGGTGGGCACGGCCGCCGCGGGCGCGGGCATCGCCCCGGTGGGCCTGGACGCGGGCTATCCGGCCACCGTGGCCGCGGCGGCCCTGTCCGGGCTGGGTGTCGCCGCGTACCACCCGGCGGCGGCCCGCCTGGTGCGCACCGGGGCGGGCGGCGGCGGGCACACCGCGATGAGCTGGTTCGCCCTCGGCGGCAACATCGGCTTCGCCTGCGCCCCGCTGTTGGTGGTCGGCGCCCTGTCGCTGCCGGGGCCGGCGCCCTGGCTCCTGCTGGCGCTCCCGGCGGCGCTCGGGGTGGTGTTGAACCGGCCGCGGCCCACTGCTGCGGACGCGGCCCCGTCGGCCCCGTCGGCGGGGGGTGTTCCGGGGGCGGCGGTCGTCGCCGCCGAGGACGTGCGGGCGTTCCTGCGGCTGTCCCTGGTGGTGGTCGTCCGCTCCGTGGTCTTCATCGGGCTGAGCACCTTCCTCGCCCTGTACGTGGCTGCGCGGGGCGGTGGTGGCACCGGCGGGGCGGCGGCCCTGGTCGCCCTGTACGGCGGCACCGCGGCCGGCACGCTGCTCGGCGGGCGGCTGGCGTCCCGCTGGGGCCGGACCACCGCCGTGCGCCGGGCGTACGCCGTCACCGCGCCCGCCGTCGCGGGCATCCTCCTGCTGCCGCTGCCGCTCGTGTACGGGTGCGCGGCGCTGGCCGCCACCGCCCTGTACGTGCCGTTCTCGCTGCAGGTCACCCTCGGGCAGGACTACCTGCCGAGCCGCATGGGCACGGCGAGCGGGGTCACGCTGGGCCTGACGGTCAGCGTGGGCGGGCTGGCGAGTCCGCTGATCGGAGCGGCCGCGGACGCCGTCTCGCTGCGCACGGCCCTGCTGCCGCTGGCGGTGCTGCCGCTGCTGGCCTGGGCACTGTCCCGGCACCTCCCGGAGCCCGGGCCGATGGCGGCTGCGCCGCCCCCGGCGGACTGACGGGCCCAGGGGCCGGGCTCAGTCCCGCGGCAGGGCCCTGTGGGCCTGCCAGGCGGCCAGGGCCTCAGCCCGGGCGCCGTCCGGGTGGCGGGCGTGCCAGTCGCGCAGGAACCGGTTGAACTCGAACTGGGCGCCGACCTCCTGTGGTTCGGCGGCCCGGGCGCGGGTGGCGTGCCAGTGGGCGACGGCTTCGGCGAGGGTGTGCCCGACGCCGTCGGCGATGTAGTCGCGCATGAAGGCGTCGAAGTGGAAGGCGGGACCGATCTCGCGGACGAAGAACTCCCGGAGCACCTGGCTGCACCGCTGCCCCTGGGGGATGACGGTGTCGCCGTCGACGGGCGCGGCGAGCTGCCGGCCGGCGGCCCGGCGCGCCGGGCGGGCCGGAGCCGGCTGCGGGAGCCCGTCGAGCGCGGCCGCCAGCCGGTCGGTCAGCGCGGCCTTCCCGCCCCCGGCGGAGAGCCCCATCCGCCGGGCCAGGACGGACAGTTCGGCGAGCGTCCAGTACCAGCGGCGCAGTTCCGCGCCGGTGAGCTCCGGGGTCAGGTCGGGACGGGACTCCCCCGCATTCGTACTCATGTTCACATCCTAGGCGGCGCGGCACCCGCACCCGGACGCACCCGCTCCGCCACGCCGGGCGGCCGACCCCTGCCGAGCCGCACGGCACGGCCCGGGGTTTCATGAACGTGTACGGACCATCGAAGGAGATCGCGTTGACCACCGCAGCCGACCGCGCCCGCCTGACCCTCGACGGCGGCACCGCCCTCGTCCTCATCGACCTCCAGCAGGGCATCCTCGCCCTGCCCACCACCCGGCCCGCCGAGGAGGTCCTGGCCAACGGCAAGGCCCTCGCGGAGGCCTTCCGCGCGCGCCGGCTGCCCGTGGTGCTGGTCAAGGTGGCTTGGTCGCCCGACGGCGGCGACCTGCCCACCACCGACGTCGACCGCCCGGGCCCGGCCACCGCCCCGCCCGCCGCGTTCTCCGAGATCCCGGCCGAACTCGCCGCCCTCGGGGACGTCGTGGTGACCAAGCGGCACTGGGGCGCGTTCACCGGCACCGAGCTCGACCTCCAGCTGCGCCGGCGCGGCATCAGCCGGATCGTGCTGGCGGGGATCTCCACCAGCGTGGGCGTGGAGTCCACGGCCCGTACGGCCTGGGAGCACAACTACGCCCTCGTCTTCGCGGAGGACGCGACCGCCGACACCGACCCGCAGTCCCATGCGCACACCTTCGGCAAGATCTTCCCGCGCATCGGGAAGGTGAGCAGCACGGCTGAGATCATCGCCGCTCTGGAGTCGCAATCAGGACAGCGGAGTTGACGATTCCACGCCTGACGTCCGGAAACGGACGGCATCAAGACCTGACGTGACATCAAATGCGCGGAATTGGTGGCGTTTCGGGTGTGGCTATGCTCATCCCTCAAGTGGCTGAGGAATTTTATCGATCACTTATGGGCAGAGTGGGGCGGCCGATAAACACCCCCACGTGACCGCAGGACCGGAGAACCGATGGACAGCAAACTCGTCATCCAGCCACCCCAGGCTGGACAGGTGTTCGACGAGAGCCAAGTGCCGCTCTACTACAGCCGGAAGACGGCGGACATCCTCCACAAATACGGCCCGGGCCCCCGAGTCCACTTCCACATGGGCCTGTTCGCTCCCGGTGCGACACCGAACACAACGGTCTCCCAGAGGGTGCTCAAACGCCGCATCGTGGAGTCGCAGGAGGCGATCGTCGAGCACGCGGCCCGCTCGTGGGGCGCGTACGCCACCCCGCCCGGCAGCGTCCTCGACATCGGCTGCGGGGTCGGCGGCGGCTCCCTGTACTGGGCGCAGGAGCACGGGGCTGAGGTCACCGGCCTCACCGTCGCGGCCGAGCACATACCCGTGGTCCACGAGTTCGCCCGGCAGGCCGGGGTGGCCGACCGTGTCACCGCGCACCTCGCCGATGTGCACACGTTCACCACCGAGGCCAAGTTCGACGCCGCGTACGCCAACGAGAGCTCCGGCTACATGGACCGCGAACGGCTCTTCCGCGTCGTCGCGGCGGCCCTGAAGCCGGGTGGCTGGTTCGGCATCCAGGAGCACTTCATCTGCCGGCCCGAGTGGACCTCGTTCATCGACGGCTACTACAAGACGCGCCTGGGCACCTTCACCGAGTACCTCCGCGCCGCCGAGGCGGCCGGTTTTGAACTGGAGCAGGACGAGGACGTCACCGACCGCGTCGCCGAGTTCTGGGTTCAGTCCATGGCCTGGAACACGGCCGAGCTGGACCGCATGGACCCGGCCGGCCCCCGCCCCGCCTGGTCGCGCGAGCGGCTGCAGGAGTCCACCATCACGCACGGCAAGCTGTTCCGCATCTGGCGCGACCATGCGCTGGAGACGCGGCTGCTGCTGTTCCGTCTGAGCGGAGGGCGCTGAGCCATGCCGGCTTCGTACGCCACCGGCGCCGCGCCGTCCCGGATCGGGTGGCAGCTCCCGCCGTTCTACTGCCCGTTCGAACGGGATCTGATCCACCCGAAGGCCGCGGAGCTGGAAGAGCGAGCCGTCGCCTGGATCGACGGATACGGCTTGTACCCCGACGCCACCGAGCGCGCCTGGTGCCTCGCGACCCGCAGTGCCGACTTCACCGCACGGATCATCCCTTACGGTGACGTGGAGACAATGCTGCTGTTCACGCAGTGGAACTACTGGGCGTTTGCCATGGACGACCGCCAGGACTCCGGGGCCGCGTCCTCCCGCACGGCCACCGTGGCCGACCAGGGAGCCCGGCTCGTGCGGGCAGTCGAGGCACCGGGGTCCGGGCTGCTGCCTCCGGGGCCGTTCACGGCAGCCCTGGAGGACCTGGTGGTCCGCACCCGCGAGATACTCACCCCGGTCCAGTTGCACCGGTTCACGGAAGGCATCCGCGACTGGGTGTTCGGCTCGGCCTGGCAGGCGGTATACGCGCAGCGCGGCGCGATGCCGTCGTTGAACGAGTACGTCGCGATGCGCACCTCCGACAACGGCACCCGTTTCACACTGGCGTGGTGCAATGCGGCCAACGGGATCGAGTTGCCGTCCAGGACGCTGTACTCGGCGCCGGTTCAGGTCTTGACCGAGGCCGCCGGCCTCATCGTCGGCTGCGACAACGACGTCTTCTCGTACAACAAGGACGACCACCAGGAGCCGCTGGAGGAGAACCTGATCAACGTCCTTGCCCAGGAACGCGGTCTCGGGACGAGCCGCGCACTGGAGGAGGCGGTGGCCTTCCGGGACCGCCTGGTCGGCCTGTTCGTCGCGCTCCGCGACCGGGTGGCGCGGGACGCCGGTGAGGAGCTGCTGCGGTACCTGCGCTCGTTGGAGCACTGGATCGCGGGTGACATCGAGTACCACAACCGGGCACCGCGCTACACGAGCCCCCGCAACCGCAACGCCCTGCCGGTCGAGGGGGCTTCGTACGACATCACCTACCGCGCCACGCCCTCGGACCCGCGTACCGGGCCGCTGCCCGTACCTGCACTCGCCTGGTGGTGGCGGCAGCTCGAGGGGTGACGCGGGCGGCGCTCACCTCCGGCGGAACAGCCGGGCCCACCACGAGGCCCGGCGCACCGGCCGCTCGACCGCCTCCCGGATGGCGCCGGGCACACGCACCGGGGCCGGCGCGGGCACGCGGGCCGGGACCGGGTTGGAGCCGGTTACCGAGGTGCCGCTCGGGGTGAACGCCACCGGCAGTTCGATCAGGTGACGTGACATCAGGGACGACTTCCAGCGCAGCTCGGCCTCGGACACCGCCAGCTCCACATCGGGCAGCCGTGCGAGCAATGTGTCGATGCCGGTGTCCGCGATCGCGCGGCCGATGTCCTGCCCCGGGCACTCGTGCGGGCCGCTGCTGAAGGACAGGTGGGAGCGGTTGCCGTGGACGGGCAGGGTGAGGTCCGGTCGGATGTCCGGGTCGGCGTTGCCTGCGGCCAGGCCCAGCAGCAGCATGTCACCGGCCTTGACGGCCATGCCGCCGAGCTCGGTGTCGCCGGTGGCCCAGCGGCCCAGGATCGTGGTGAGCGGCGGCTCGTCCCACAGCACCTGTTCCAGCGCGTCCGGCAGGGTCATGTGGCCGCCGGAGAGGTCGGCACGGAAGCGGCGGTCGGTGAGGACCAGGCGGAGCGTGTTGGCGATCAGGTTGGCCGTCGTCTCGAAGGCCGCGATCAGCACCAGGCGCAGGTGCTCGACGATCTCGTCGTCCGTGAGCTGTGTGCGGTGTTCCAGCAGCCAAGAGGTGAAGTCCCGGCCCGGTACCGCCCGCTTGCGGTCGACGAGCTGCTCGAGCGTCTCCGTGACGTAGGCGTTGCTCGCGACGGCGGTCTCCGTGCCCTTGAGCATGTCGCGGGCGGCTTCCACGAGACGGGGACCGTAAGAGTCCGGCATGCCGACGAGCTGCGTCATCACCAGCATGGGCAGCGGCTCGGCGAAGTCCGCCACCAAGTCGGCCCGGCCGGTCTGCAGGAACCCGTCGATGAGCTGGTTGGCGAACCGCGTCACGTAGCGGCGGATGCCGCGCCGGTCGAAGCGCTCCAGGGAATCGGTGACGGCACCGCGCAGCCGCTCGTGCTCCGCCCCCTCGACGAGGTGGCACACCGGCTGCCAGGCGGTCATGGGGGTCAGCGGATGGTCCGGCGGGACGTTGCCCTCCTGCATGTCGCGCCAGCGGCGCGGGTCGCGGGAGAAGCGGGACGGGGAGCGGGCCACGTCGAGGTTCTCGCGGTGGCCGAGGACGAGCCAGGCGGGCAGGTCGCCCTGGACCAGGACGGGGGCGACGGAGCCGTACTCGGCGCGCAGCTTCTCGTACAGGCCCATCGGGTCGGCCTCGGCCTCGGGGCCGTAGAGCCGGTGGGCCGGGCAGCCCGGCGGCGGGACGGCGGCGGGGTCGGGCGCGGGGGTGCTCACAAGGCCTCCGGGGTCACGGCGAGGGAGTGCAGGTAGTGCATGAGCGTCATCAGGACGTCACGGCTGGAGTCGCGGCGCCGGGCGTCGCAGACGACCAAGGGGACGGAAACGGGCAGGTCGAGGGCCTGGCGCAGGTCCTCCAAGGGGTGCTCCGGCGCGTCGGGGAAGGAGTTGACGGCGACGACGAACGGCACGCCACGCTCCTCCAGTCGGCCGATCACGTCGAAGCTGACCTCCAGGCGGCGGGTGTCGACCAGGACGACGGCGCCGAGCGCGCCCTCGAACAGGCCCCGCCACAAGAACCAGAACCGCTCCTGGCCGGGGGTGCCGAAGAGGTACAGCACCAGTTCTTCGTTGATGCTGATGCGGCCGAAGTCCATGGCCACGGTGGTGGAGGTCTTGCGCTCCACGCCGACGGTGTCGTCGACGCCGACGCCGGCCTGCGTCATCGTCTCCTCGGTGGTCAGCGGCCGGATCTCGCTCACGGACCCGACCAGGGTCGTCTTGCCGACCCCGAAGCCGCCCACGATCACCACCTTGACGGCGGCGGCGGCCGTGGCCGGCAGCGCGTCCTCGCGCCGCGGCCCGGCCGGGAGGGGCCCGCGGTGGGGGGCCGGGGGCGGCTCAGAGCTTTCGAAGTCCATCGATGACTGCCTCTATCAGTGCCAGATCGGGGAGTTTGGCGGGGGCGACGGGCGGGCGGGAGAGGACGTGCCCGGCGGTGAGCAGGTCGCCGAGGAGCACGGTGATCACGCTCACCGGCAGGCCGAGGTAGGCGGACACCTCGGCCACCGAAAGCGGCGACTGGCACAGGCGCATGATCGCCGCGTGCTCGGGCTGCATCCCTGGCCTCGGCCCCGACTTGGCGATGATGAGCGTGACCAGGTCGAGGGTGGCAGGTGTCGACGGTGCGCTGCGTCCCCCGGTGATCACGTAGAGCCGCTCGGGGGTCCCGACTTCCCAGTCCGGTCCCGTATTGCTCACGCGATGAGTCCGTCGCGCCGCGGCGGGCTGCTCAGGTGCTCTCCGATCCGTGCCACCAGGTCGCGCATCCGCTGGCCCATGAGGCCTGCGTCGACGCCTTCATCCGCCAGCACCGCGAGGAAGGCCCCGGCACCGGCCGCCATCAAGTAGAAGAAACCGCCGTCCATCTCGATGACGACGAGCCGCATCCGACCACTGCTGTGGGGGAGTTCGGCGGCTACAGCGCCGGCGAGGCTCTGGAGTCCGGCGCAGGCGGCGGCGAGCCGGTCGGCGGTGTCGGTCTCCGCGCCGTACTGCGCCATGCGCAGGCCGTCGGCGGACAGGACGATGACGTGGCGGGTCTGCGGGACACTCTCGGCCAGGTCCTTGAGCATCCAGTCCATGTTGGTCTGTTGGTGGCTCACGGGTGCTCTCCCTTGCTCGCCGCGGCGGGCGAGGCGTCTGTGTTGTGGCTCGCTGCGCCGCGACGGCTCGCGGCGGTCTTGCTGCTGTCCGCGGACAGTCCGTCCTGGAAGGCGGCCAGCCACATGCCAGGCTGTACCTCGGGCTGTGGTGCGGGCTCGGTGGCGGCGCGGTCCGCGGCTGCCGCCGCGGCGATGAACGGGTCGGTGGCGGCCTGGGGCAGGTCGGTCGCGGCCACGCGGGCCCGGCGGCGGCGCTGCGGGAGGCCGGTGGCGGTCCGCTCGGTGACGACCGGTACGTCGTCGGCGTCGGACCAGTACTGCGGGCCGGTGGCCGGCCGGGCCGGCTGCGGCGGCGTGTCGGCCGCCTCGGCGGCGGATGCCCTGGCGGGGGACGCCCCGACGGGGGCCGTCCCGTCCGGGGCCCCCGGGCGCTCCGGGGCCGGCGGGAGGGCGGCCCGGGGGCCGGAGGCGGTGCCGATGCCGTGGGCGACGCCGGTGGCCGCGGAGGCGGTGGTGATCAGGGCCTGCGGGATGACCAGCACGGCGCGCACGCCTCCGTACGCGGACGAGCGCAGGGAGACCTGGAAGTCGTACGCCTGGGCGAGCCGGCCGACGACCGCGAGGCCGAGGCGCGGCGTCTCGCCGAGGTCGGTGAGGTCGATGCCCTGCTGCGCCTGGCGGAGCATGCGCTCGGCGCGCTTGCGGGCCTCCTCGCTCATGCTCACGCCGCCGTCCTCGATCTCGACGGCGATGCCCGAGTTCACGTCGACGGCGGTCAGGTGGACCTTGGTCTGCGGCGGGGAGTAGCGGGTGGCGTTGTCGAGGAGCTCGGCCAGGGCGTGGATGAGCGGTTCGACGGCGGGTCCGACGACGGCGACCTGGGAGACCGAGTGGAGTTCGACGCGCTGGTAGTCGATGATCCGCGACATGGCGCCGCGCAGCACGCTGTAGAGCGGGACGGCCTTGGACCACTGGCGGCCGGGCCGGGCGCCGCCGAGGACGGCGATGGAGTCGGCGAGGCGGCCGATGAGGGCCGTGCCGTGGTCCAGGCGCAGCAGGTCGCCGAAGACGTCGGGGCTGCGGCCGTGGCGGTCCTCCATCTCGCGGAGTTCCTGCGCCTGTTGGTGGACGATGGCCTGAACGCGACGGGCGATGTTGACGAACGCGCGCTGGGCGGAGTCGCGCAGGTCCTCCTCGGCGACGACGGCGTCGAGGACGGAGCGCAGCACGGCATGGTGGGCGGCGCGGAACTCGGGGGTGAGGCCGGGGCCGTGGGTTCCGGGCTCTTCGAGGGAGGCGAGCACCTCCTCGGGGAACTCGCCCTTGCGCAGGCGCTCCACGACGTCGGGGAGCAGTTCCTGGGCGAGGCGTACGGTCTCCGTCTGCTGCCGGTACAGCGCCGCCTCCTGCGCGGCGACCGCGGCGCGCAGGAGGGCCACGGCCTTGCCGCGCCGGGCGGCCTCACCACAGGCGAGGGCGACCGCGACGAAGGCGAGCGCACCCACCCAGGCCACGGGCGTGCGGGCGGGTGCGGACACCAGCGCCACGGCGACGGCCGCGGCGACGGCGGTGGCCGCGGCGGGCAGCGCCCATAGAGCAGGTGAGGTGGGCCCTGGACTTCCGGGCGACGATCCCACGCGAACCATCAGAACCCTCAAACGATCGAAAGCGAATGATCATATGACAACGGCCCGGAATCCTAGCGCCTTCGGCGCGTGGGTCTTGACAGCAGGTCATGATCTGGACACAGCGGGCTGGTTGCTGACGCCGGATCTGGCCTGAATCCGTATGCGCGCCGGTCGGAGGGGCAATCGGCGGCGAATCGGAGCCCGTTGCGGCCGACCGGGACCCCGCGCGGAACGTCCCCTTCCTCCCCAGTAACAATGATCTTCGAGCCGGAGGTGACCAGCCGGTTCGTCAGCACAACCACGGAACAGGAGCGCACGCGTTGAACCAGCAGGCGCGCGAACAGGCCCACCCCTTCCTGCACCAGCACGAGCGGCTCGTCGCCGCATGCGCCTATGAACTCGGCCCCGGCGTGCCGCACCCGCCCGAGTCGCTCATCGCCCCGCCGGAGCCCTCCTCGCTCAGCCGGCGGATCGAGGCGAAGGTACCGCGTCCGCTGCGGGAGCTGGTCAAGTCCCAGCTGGATCCCCGGCACTCCAAGCCCGCCGCCGCGGCGAACGCCCTCGACCGCGCACCGGACGCACTCGACGCGCTCGGCAGCCGGCTGATGCACGGCAGCAGCATGGAGGGCGGCTGGCAGAGCGCCGCCGGCCGCTTCGTCGTCAGCCGCGCGAGCGCCCGGGGCTCGGTGACGGGCGTCCTCGCCATCACCGACAGCCGGTGGTTCGCGCTCACCGACGTCTCCCCGCTGTGGCGGACGACTCCGGCGATGAAGCAGTACTGGGAAGCACCGCGCTCGGCGGTCTCGGCCGTGCGCGCCAACCCCAAGGGCGTGCTCCAGAAGGGCCGGATGGACATCGAGTTCACCGACGGCTCATGGGTCGCGGTGCTCGCCTCGCCGGCCGCCCACGCGGCGCCGTTCGCCCAGGCGGCCGCCTACCACCGCTGACCCGGTGCGGAGCCCGGCGGCCTCAGCGCGAGGTGTCGAAGACCTCGTCGCGGACGGCGGTGAGGGCGGCCTCCAGGGCGCCCCGCAGCACCGGGCGCTCGCGGATCTCGCCGAGCACCAGGGGCGGCCGGCACACCGACAGCCCATCCAGCTCGGCCTCGACGAGCTCCCGCAGCGGCTCCCCGCCGGCGAGCATCAACCCGCCCGACAGCACCACCAGTTCGGGGTCGAGCACGGCTGCGACCGAGGCCAGGCCGGTGGCGACACCGGCCGCGAACTCCTCCAACAGGGCCCGGTACGGCCCGTCCCCGGCCCGTGCGGCGTGCTCCACCAGGGCGGTCGCCACCCGGAGCGCGGACTCCTCGGGGGGCCGGCCGGCGCGGGGCCGCAGGGCCTCGACGTCGGCGCGGTAGTCGATGCCGAGGCGCTGCGCGATCCGCGGCAGCGCCTCGCAGCCGGCGAGGTCCTGGTAGCCGCCGGTCTGCGCCGCGTCGACGTTGCGGACGAGGGGGGTGCCGGGCACGGGCATGAAGCCGACCTCCCCCGCCCCGCCGCTGCGGCCGCGGTGGAGCCGTCCGCCGAACATCAGCGCGCCGCCGATGCCCTCCTCGTTCCACAGCAGGAAGAAGTCGTCCCGGCCGCGGGCGGCTCCGCTGCGGTGCTCGGCGACGGCGACCAGGTTCACGTCGTTCTCGCACCGGGCCGGCACCGCCAGCCCTTCGGCGAACTCGGCGGCGAGCGTGGGCGATTGCCAGCCGGAGAGGTGGCTGGGGTAGCGCAGCCGGCCGTCCTTCGGGTCGAAGGCGAGGGGCGTGCCGATGACGACCCGGTTCAGCGCCTCGGGGGCCAGGCCCGCCGCCCGGGCGGCACCCGCCAGGGCGGCCTCGACCTGGCGGACCTCGGGGCCGAGCCGCTCCGGGCCGGCCAGTTCGTACGTGCCCAGCGTGCGGCCCGTCAGATCGGCGACGGCCGCGGTGATCAGGCCGGGGGTGACGTCGAGTCCGGCCGCGTACCCGGCCGCCGCGTTGACGGTGTACAGGACGGCGCCCGGGCCCCGGTGGCCGGCGGAGGTGCCGCTCTCCACCACCAGGCCGGCGTCTTCCAGCCGGGCCAGCATCTGCGAGGCGGTGGGCTTCGACAGCCCCGTCAGCCGGCCGATCTGGGCCCTCGAGAGCTCCCCGTGGGCGAGCAGCAGGTCCAGTGCGGCCCGATCGTTCATCGTCCGCAGTACCCGGGGGACCCCGGGAGTCGTCGCCTTGTTCACACGAGCCCCGAGCTCCGATCGGCAGGTTGGTTTTCAGTCTATCCGCCGATCAAGGCCCGGGGCCCGGGCGCCGTCAGAGGCCGGGGAACATGCCGTAGTAGCCGCCGATCCGGCTGCGGTACTCCCGGTCCTCCTCCAGGAGCTCGTCCCGTACGAACGGGGGCGCGTTCTTGATCTGCTCCTTGGTCAGGCCCACGTGGACCTTCTTCTCGTCCATGTCGATGCCCGTCACGGTCCCGGCGGGCAGGAGGACTTCCTTGCCGAAGATCCACGGGCCGGTGTCGACCACGAGATAGGCGTCCTCGACCTCGTCGGAGTGCTTGTCCACCTTTCCGATGCTGCCGTCGGCGGCCTCCACCTTGAATCCGGTCAGGTCCGCGTCCGTGATGCGGCCGACCGTGACGCGGTAGGCCCAGACATTGCCGTCCATGGCGGAACAGCCTCCTTTCTCGGTTCACCGATCGATGCTTCGGCATGTGTACGCCGCGTCTGCCCCCCCGGCACCGCCCGTACACCTTGCAGATCCCGCGGAGGCGTTTTTACCGTTTTAGGTGGACCGCGCGGGGCAGGCGGCAGTCGTGACCGGTCCGAAGCCCCTGCTGAAGCCCGAGCCGACCCCTGCCGAACCCTCCTGCCCCGCACGACGACCGGATCGGAGAAGCCGCATGAACGTCCCGCAGTCCGGCCCGGGCGGCCCCCGCACCCCCGATCCCTCCGCCCGCGCGGCCCTCTTCGACGTCGACGGCACGCTCACCGACACCAACGCCCTGCACGTGACCTCCTGGTGGGAAGCACTGCGCCAGGCCGGACACCACATCCCCACGCACGCCGTCCACCACGCACTCGGCCTGCCGGGACGGGACCTTGTGGCACATCTGCTCGGCCCCGACCGGGACAGGGACGAGGACGAGCGGATCAACACCGCCCACGACGTGCTCTACGCGACGTACTTCGACCGGATCGCCACCACGCCCCGCGCGGGGGACCTCCTGCACGCGCTCGCCGCCGACGACTGGCGCGTCGTCCTGGTGACCTCCGCCTCGGGGGCCGAGCTGTCCGCACTGCGCCGGGCCATCGACGCCGACGACGCGATCTACGCCACCACCAGCTCCGACGACGTCGACCGGGGCAAACCCCACCCCGAGCCCATCCACCAGGCCCTGGAGCTCGCCGGCACCCCGCACGGAAGGGCCGTGTTCGTCGGCGACAGCGTCTGGGACATGCGGGCCGGCCGGAACGCGGACGTGGCCTGCGTCGGGCTGCTCTGCGGCGGGATCCCCTCGGCGGACCTGGAGGCGGCCGGCGCCGGCTCCGTACGGCAGGATCCTGCGGACCTCCTCCACAGCCTCGGCACCGGCCCCTTCGCGCAGGTCGGCGCCTGACCACAGCACGGCGCGACACCACACGAGCGGAGCTGTGACATGACCCCCGACCCGGAACGCCTCCTCAGCATCTACCTCAACGACCACCTCGGGGGCTCGGCGGCCGGCGTCGCCCTCTCCCGCCGCATGACCCGCGCCCACCGCGGCACGCCCTCCGAAGCTCCCCTGGCCGCGCTCGCCAAGGAGATCGCAGAGGACCGCGACACCCTGCGCGAGGTCATGACGGCCCTCGACGTGCCCGTGATGACGGCCCGGTCCCTGGCCGGTCGGCTCGCCGAGATGGCCGGCCGGATGAAGCTCAACGGCCGGATCGTCTCCCGCTCCCCGCTCAGCGACGTACTGGAGCTGGAAGCCCTGCGCCTGGGCGTGGAGGGCAAGCTGCTGATGTGGCGCTGCCTGCAGAACATCGCCCGCACCGACGGACGCCTGAGCGACCACCGGATCGACGAGGCGGCGCTCGACCGCATGCTGTTCCGCGCCGCACGGCAGATCGGGGTCCTGGAGCGGCTGCGGCTCGCGGCCGCCGAGCGCGCCTTCGCTCCCGGAGCCGAGGAATCCGTACCGGTGCGGCACCATCGGCGCCCGTTCCACCGGAAGGCCGGGTGGGCGTCATGAGGGTCGTCGTCACCGGAGCCACCGGCAATGCCGGCACCAGCGTGGTCCGCGCCCTGGCGGCGGACCCCGCCGTCACGGACGTCCTGGGCATCGCCCGCCGCGTCCCCCGCCACCAGGTCCCCGGCGTGCACTGGGCGGCCGCCGACATCGAGCCCGGCAGGGACGGCCTCGACGAGCTCTTCGCCGGTGCGGATGCCGTCGTCCACCTCGCGTGGAAGTTCCAGCCCACCCACGATCCCGAGGAGACCTGGCGCACCAATGTGCTGGGCAGCATCCGCGTCTTCGAAACCTGTGCCCGTACGGGCGTACAGGCCCTGGTCCACGCCTCCTCGGTCGGCGCCTACTCGCCCGGACCCGACGACGGGCGCCCCGTCGACGAGTCCTGGCCCACGCACGGCTGGCCCGGGGCGGCCTACACCCGCGAGAAGGCCTACCTGGAGCGCTACCTCGACGGCTACCAGCTCGCCCACCCCGAACTGCGGGTGGTCCGCATCCGGCCCGCGTTCCTGTTCAAGCGGGCGTCGGCGTCCGAGCAGCGGCGGATCTTCGCCGGCCCGCTGCTGCCGTGGAAGCTGGTGCGGCCGGGGTTCGTCCCGGCGCTGCCCGCCGTGAGCGGGCTGCGGTTCCAGGCGCTGCACACCGAGGACGCGGCCGAGGCCTACCGGGCGGCCGTCCTGCGCCCGGTCCACGGGGCGTTCAACCTGGTGGCCGACCCCGTGATGGACACGGCTGCCGTGGCCCGGCTGCTCCACGCCCGTACGGTGCCGCTGCCCGCCGGGGCCGCCCGCGCCGCGCTCGCCGCCGCCTGGCGGTTGCACCTCGCTCCGGCGGCGCCGGGGCTGCTCGACGCGGTGCTGCGGCTGCCGCTGCTGGACGCGGGGCGCGCCCGCGCCGAGCTCGGCTGGGAGCCGGCCCGTACGGCCACGGAGGCGGTCGGGGAATTCCTGGAGGGCCTCCGCGAAGGCGCCGGCCTCGACACCCCACCCTTGGCCCCCGCCGGGTGATTTCAGCCTCGCCGGCGTTTGAGGCGCCGGGTCTGGGGCGGCGCCCCAGAAGCCCAGCCTGCCCCCCGACGCTGGGACCGGGGGCCGGGGGCCGCCAATCCAGCCCCGCCGGCGTTTGAGGCGCGGGGTGGGGCAGCGCCCCAAGAAACCCGGCTCCGCCGGGCACCGGGCTCCGCCCGGACCCGCGCCTCAAACGCCGGCGGGGCTGATTTCAGCCCGCGCGGCGTTTGAGCGCACCGGGCGCGAAGCGCCCGGAACGGGTCCGGGCAGAGCCCGGTTTCGGGAAGGGGCGGGGAGGGGACTGCTCCGCGCAGCGGCGGGCTTTCGACCCCGCCGGGCGGGGGCGGGACGGGCGGGCCGGGCGGAGCTACGGGGTGCCGTGCGGGTGGACCGCCATGGCCGAGCCGCCGCCCCGGCGGGCGGTTTCGGCTGCGGCGAGCCAGCGGCCGTCGGGCAGCCGCTGGACACCCGTGGCGGCGCCGATCTCCGGGTTCTGGCGGAAACCCTGCCCCAGGGCTTCGAGTTCGGCGCGCAGCGGGCTGTTCCACAGGGCCGGCTCCAACTCGGTGGTTGCCTGGTTGCGCTGGCTGGCCCGCGGCGCGGCAATGGCGTCGACCAGCGGCAGGCCCCGGTCCAGGTGCTCCGTCAGGGTCTGCAGGACGGTGGTGATGATGGTGGCGCCGCCCGGGGAGCCGACCGCGAGCACCGCCCGGCCGTGGTCGAGGACGATGGTCGGGGACATGGAGGACCGCGGCCGCTTGCCCGGGCCGGGCAGGTTCGGGTCCGGGACCCCCGGGAAGGCGGGGGCGAAGGAGAAGTCCGTCAGCTCGTTGTTGAGCAGGAAGCCGCGCCCCGGGACGGTGATCGCGCTGCCGCCGGTGGACTCAATGGTCAGGGTGTACGACACCACGTTGCCCCAGCGGTCGGCGACCGTCAGGTGCGTGGTGTTCTCCCCCTCGTACGTGGTCGGCGCGGCCTGCCCGCCCGCGGTGCAGGGCTGCTGCGGCGCACGCGGGTCCCCGGGCGGCAGGGGGCTCTTCAGCGTCCGGTCAGGGCTGATCAGGCAGCCGCGCGCGTCGGCGAACCGCTGCGAGAGCAGCTCGCGCGTCGGGACCTGCTCGAAGGCCGGGTCGCCGACCCACCGCCCCCGGTCGGCGAACGAGATCCGCGAGGCCTCGATGAAGCGGTGCAGGTACTGCGCCTCCGACAGGGAGCCCAGGTCGGTGCGTTCCAGGATGTTCAGCGCCTCCCCGACGGTGGTGCCGCCGGAGGACGAGGGGGCCATGCTGTAGACGTCCAGGCCGCGGTAGCCCACCCGGGTCGGCTCCTGCCGCTTGGTGGCGTACGCGCGCAGGTCCGCGGCGGTCAGGTCGCCGGGGCGGACCTTGCGGGTGGCGGCCGGGTCCACGGGCGGCTTGCGCACCGTGTGGACGATGTCGTCGGCGATCGGCCCGCGGTACAGCGCACCGGCGCCCTTGCGGCCGAGCTCCGCGTACGTGGCGGCCAGGTCGGGGTTCTTGAAGGTGGCGCCGACCACCGGCAGGGCGCCGCCCGGCAGGAAGAGCCTGCGGGTGTCGGGGAAGTCCTTGAAGCGGGCCTGGTTGGCCTCGGTCTGGGCCCGGAAGGTGGCGTCCACGGTGAAGCCGTCGCGCGCCAGTTTCTCGGCGGGGCGCAGGAGTTGGCCGAGCGGGCGGGTGCCCCAGGCGTCCAGGGCGCTCTTCCAGGTGGCGGGGGTGCCGGGGACGCCGACCGAGCGGCCGCTGGTCTGGCCCTCCTCGAACGGGATGGGCGCGCCGTTCTCCTGGAACAGCTCGGCGGTGGCGGTCTTCGGCGCGGTCTCGCGGCCGTCGATGGTCTGCACCCGGCGGGTCTTCGCGTCGTAGTACACGAAGTAGCCGCCCCCGCCGATGCCCGCCGAGTACGGCTCGGTCACCCCGAGCGCGGCCGCGGTGGCGACGGCGGCGTCCACGGCGTTCCCGCCGGAGCGCAGGACCGCGATGCCGGCGGCGCTGGCGTCGGCGTCGACGCTGGCGACGACCCCGCCGTAGCCGACGGCGACGGGGACCTTGGCGGGGGTGCCGGCAGCCTGCGGCGGGGCCGACGGCGGGGCGGCGGCGCCGGTCGCGACGAGCGTGCCGGCGAGGGCGGCGGCGAGCGCTAACTGACGTGGGGCGGGACGACGCATGGCGTACCTCCGGTCGACGGCCTGTCAGACCCCCTGCGGACGGGCGGCAGGGCTGCCTGCGGTCGGCACTGTAACTTCACCGCACCCCCCGCGTCAGGAAGGCCGTGCCCGGGCTAGCATCCGCCGCATGAACGACGACGTGCGCAACATCG
Organism: Streptomyces sp. NPDC046876; assembly: GCF_040645035.1. Lineage (NCBI taxonomy): Bacteria > Bacillati > Actinomycetota > Actinomycetes > Kitasatosporales > Streptomycetaceae > Streptomyces > Streptomyces sp. NPDC046876. The sequence goes on from NZ_JBEYXK010000040.1 coordinate 25,734, forward strand.
TGCTCGGGGTGGCGGCCACCGCCATCAGCGGCGGCTTCGGCTGGTTCACCCGCACCTACGTGTGGCGCCGGGCGCTGCGCCGCAAGCAGGCGTTCTTCGGCCTGCCCACCGGCTCGGACTGCCTGTTCGTGGTCAACCGGCAGATGGGCGGCACGGAGGGGTCGGTGCACCGCAACGACACCTTCGCGCTGCTGGAGATATCCGCGCTGATCAAGGACTGCGGGGCGAACCTGCAGATCGTCTCGCACGACGCGGTCCGCCAGGGCTTCGGGGAGCGCGCCGAGTTCTGCATCGGCGGGCCCGCGTCGAACCACCGGACCACCGCCCACCTGGCGTCGATGCTGCCGGGCATACGGGTCGACACCTCCACCGAGGCCGGACCGGACCGCGGGGCGATCCACGTCGGCGGCGAGACCTACCGGTGGCAGAGGGGGCAGGCCGAGTACGTGGTGCTGGCCCGGCTGACGACCGGGCCGGGCACCCGGCCGGTGTTCCTGATCTCCGGGCAGACGGCGGTCAGCAACCAGGCGGGGGCCCGCTTCCTCGCCCGCAACCACCAGCGCCTGGCCCGCACCTACCGGGGGAACTCCTTCTGCGTGCTGCTGAAGGTGACCAACTCCGACGCGTACGGCCCCGACGTGGCCGAGCTGCTGGCGGACGTCACCGTCCCGGCCCGGACACCCGCAACGGCAGACGCGTGATCCCGTTGATGAAGTTCGACACCAACCGGCGTGGCGTGCCCGCGAGTTCGGGAGCGGGCATGGCCGTACGCCACTCCTCCTGGAGCACCCGCAGCTGGAGCCGGGCGAAGTGCGCGCCCAGGCAGACGTGCGGGCCGTCGCCGAATGACACGTGGGGGTTGGGCGTGCGGGCGAGGTCGAGGCGGCCGGGGTCGGCGAAGACGCGCTCGTCGTGGTTGGCGGAGGCGTGGAAGACCACCACCTTGTCCCCCGCCCGGATCGGCTGCCCGGCCAGCTCGGTGTCGGCGGCGGCGGTGCGGCGGAAGCTGAGCACCGGCGGGTGGACCCGCAGGAGTTCCTCCACCGCCCGCTCCACCGGGACCTCGCCCGCGGCGAGCCGCCGGTAGGCGTCCGGGGCCCCGGCGAGGGCGAGCAGCGCGCCGGGGGCGGCGCTGCGCACGGTGTCGTTGCCGGCGACGGTCAGCAGGAAGAAGAACATCTCCAGTTCGGCCGGCTCCAGTCCGGCCCCGGCGAGCGAGGTCATCACGTCGTCGCCGGGGTGGCGGCGCTTGTACGCGGCCAGCTCGCGGGCGTACGCGAACATCTCGCCCAGCAGCGCCGGGGACCGGGGGTTGAGCGGCCTGCCGTCGGGGCCGCGCAGCGGTTCGGGCGCGTCCTCGGGGTCCTGGTAGCCGATGACCCGTACGGTCCACTCCAGCAGCAGGCCCCGGTCGGCGGCCGGGACGCCCAGCAGGTCGGTCAGGTTGAGCAGGGCGTACTCGTCGGTGACGGCGGCGACCACGTCGGCGGCGCCGTCCTCTGCCCCGTCGCGGGCCCCGGCCAGCAGCGTACGGGCCCGCTCGCGGACCCGGGCCGCGAAGGCGTCGACGCGGGCCGGGGTGAAGGCGCGGGAGACCAGCCGGCGCAGCCGCCCGTGGCCGGGAGGGTCCTGGTTGAGCATGGTGCGGCGCAGGAAGGGCAGGTCGGCCGGGTCGGGGTCGCGGATCTGGGTGGCGCCCAGCCAGGAGGAGTACGCGGTGTGGTCGCGCAGCACCCGGACCACGTCGGCGTGCCGGGTGACCGCCCAGAAGCCGGGGCCGGCGGGCCAGCCGTCGAACTCGGGCTCCTCCTGCCAGGCCACCGGGTGGCGGTCGCGCAGCAGCCGGTAGGCCTCGTGCGGGACGCCCTCGGCGTAGCGGCGCGGGTCGAAGACGTCGGGCACGGGGGCGGTGGCCGGGGCCGGGTGGGCCCCGTCCGGGGCGGCGGCATGCATGGGGCCACCGTGGCGGGCGGGGCCACGGTCCGCAAGGGGGCCGGCGGTCCGGTCGGCCGGGCGGCCGGCCGGTTCAGGGGCGGCTCGTGATGCAGGGGGTGGCGTCGACGACGGTGTCCGGGCCGCGCAGCGCCGCCAGGTAGTGGCTCGGCAGGGAGGACAGCGCGGTGCAGACGAGCTGGCGGCGGGCCGGGTCCGGCAGGTCCTCCACCATGATCGGCAGGACGACCTCGACGACGGCGCTGTTGGACTGCAGCACCCGCACCTCGGCGGCGGTCTTGGAATCGAGGACGGGGACGGCGGTGCGCAGGCCCGCGGCCCGCTCCTGCTGGGTGGGTCCGGCGAGGAGCCGGGCGAGGGCGCCGCCCGGGCTGGGCGAGGTGTACGGCACCGAGGACGGGGCGAGGCGGCCGTCGAGGGTCAGGTAGTACACCATCGAATCCTGGTTCGGTACCGGCACGGTCATCTTGGCGGGGGCTCCGCTCTCGATGACCCCGGTCGGCTTGATGCCGCACCCGGTGAGCAGCAGTCCCACGGCGGCGGGGAGGGCCACCGCGCGTGCGGCCGCCGGGATCCACCGCGACGGGGTCCGGGGCGGCGTCATGCGTCGGCCTCCAGCGGTATGTCGAGGGTGAACACCGCTCCCCCGGCCGGGCCGTTCGCGGCGACCAGGGTGCCGCCGTGCAGCCGCACGTTCTCCAGGGTGATGGCGAGGCCGAGGCCGCTGCCGGCGGAGCGGGTGCGGGCCGCGTCGGCCTTGTAGAAGCGGTCGAAGATGTGCGGCAGCACCTCGGGGGCGATGCCGGGTCCGCTGTCGGCGACCTCGACCATCAGCCGGTCCCCGCCGGTCTCCGGCCGGGTGGACACGGTGACGCGGACGGGCGCGCCGCCGTGCCGCAGGGCGTTGCCGACGAGGTTGGCGAGGACGACGTCGAAGCGGCGCGGGTCGAACCGGGCGCGGACCTGCCGGGGGAGGTCGGTGACGACCCGTTCGTCGTCCCAGTGGCGGCGTTCCAGTGTCTTGCGGACGGCTTCGGCGACGTCCACGTCGTCGAGGTTCAGTTCGGCGGCGCGGGCGTCGAAGCGGGAGATCTCCATGAGGTCCTCCACCAGGACGGCGAGCTTGCCGGTCTCGGCGCTGATCAGGCGCAGGGCGGCGGCCGTGTCCGCGTCGAGGCGTTCGGCGTCCTCGTCGAGGACCTCGGTGACGGCGAGCATCCCCGCGAGCGGGGTGCGCAGTTCGTGGGAGACGTCCGAGGCGAAGCGGCGGGCCCGGGTCTCGGCGTCCCGGAGTTCGGCCACCGAGGCCTCCAGGGCGCGCGCCGTCTCGTTGAAGGTACGGGCGAGTCCGGCGAGTTCGTCGGCTCCCCGGACCTCGATGCGGGTGTCGAGGCGGCCGCGGCCCATGTTCTGGGCGGCGCGGCGCAGGTCCCGTACGGGGCGCAGCACGCTGCGGGCTGCGAGCAGGGCGGGGATGACGGCGATCGCGAGACCGGGGACGGCGCCGCGTTTGGCGGCCTCGACCATGGCCTCGACGGTGGCGTTCTCTGTGGCGAGGGGCATGGTGACGAAGACGACGAGCCCGGTGGGCCGGGTGGCGCCCTGGTGGGTGAACACGCCGGGCATGCCGACCGTCAGGTAGGGGGTGCCGGCCGGGCCGGTGACACGCTGGAAGGCGCCGTGCGGGTGGGCGGTGACCTCCCGGCGGAGCTGGTCGGTGACCAGGGTGGAGGTTGCGGCGCCGGTGCTGGAGGCGCGCAGGCTGCCGTACTCGGCGAACACGTTCCAGGGATGCGGTTTGCCGCGCTTGGTGAGCTCCATGACGATCTGCTCGAGCGCCGTCTGCTCCATCGGCAGCGAGACGGCCTGGGTCTCCATCAGGTCGCGCAGCGTGCTGACCGCGGTGTCCTGGCTCTGCTTGAGGACGGCGGTGCGGGCCTGCTGGTAGGTGAGTGCGGCCGTGGAGACCGCGCTGATCGCGGCGACCAGGAGGAAGGCCGCGATCAGCCGGGTGCGCAGGCCCAGCGGGGCGATGCGCCTCACCGGAGGGCCGCGAGCGGGCCGAAGCGGTAGCCGAAGCCGCGTACGGTCTGGATGTAGCGGGGCGCCGCCGCCGGGTCCTCGAGCTTGTGGCGCAGGCGCCGTACGCAGGCGTCCACGAGCCGGGCGTCGGCGTGGTAGCTGTGCTCCCACACGTACTCCAGGAGCTGCTGGCGGGAGAAGACCTGCTCGGGCGAGGCGGACAGGTGCAGCAGGAGCTTGAGCTCGCTGGGGGCGAGGGCGAGGCGCTCGCCGTTCTTGGCGACGCTGAGCCCGGCGCGGTCGATGGCGAGCTCCCCGTGCTGCTCCACCCCGGGCCGGCTTCCGGACGGGGGGCCGAGGCGGCGCAGGACGGCCTTGATGCGGGCCTCGATGACCTCGGTGCGGGCGGGTTTGACGATGTAGTCGTCGGCGCCGGCCTCGAGGCCGACGACGATGTCGAAGTCGTCGCCGCGCGCGGTCAGCATGATGATCGGGACCTGGCTGGTCTCGCGGATGCGGCGGCAGACCTGGACGCCGTTGATCCCGGGCAGCATCAGGTCGAGCAGGACCAGTTCCGGGCGGAAGGCCCCCATCAGCTCGAGGCCGCCCTCGCCGGTGTCGGCGGCGCGCACCTCGTGGCCGCGGCGGCGCAGGCCCAGGCCCACTCCCTCCCTTACGGAGGGGTCGTCCTCGATCAGCAGTACGCGTGGCATCGGGTTCGGCTTCCCAGGCGGCTCGTGGCCGTTCCCCCGCTAGCGGCCGCTCTTGCGCCGCAGGGAGGCCGGCAGGTCGGTGATCTCCGTCAGGCGCAGCGGCCCGGCGAGGACAACGACGCCGAACATGATCACCGCGGTTCCCGATGCGGCCGCGGCGATGTCGCCGAGGCCCTCGGCGGCGCGGGCGGCCGCGTACCCGGCGGCCGCCGCGGGCACGGTGGCGGCGAGCAGCCGCAGGTGGGTGCCGAGGGCGGTGGCGGGAGCGCGCCGGCCCGCCGTGCCGCCCGGACCCGCGGCACCGGCCGGACCCGCCGCAGCGCCCTCGCGCGGGCCGAGCCGCCGGGCGAGGGCGTACGCGGTCACGGCGAGGCCGGCGAACAGGGCGACGGTGTACGCGGCGGCCATGCCGGTGACCGCCCAGCGCGGCGGCAGCAGCAGGTACGCGGCCGCCGACAGCCCGGCGTTGAGGCCGGCGATGACCAGGTTCAGGCAGAACGGGGTGCGGGTGTCGGACAGGGCGTAGAAGCCGCGCGAGAGGACGTACTGGCCGGAGAAGGCGATCAGGCCGGGCGCGAAGGCGACGAGCATGCCGGCCATGGCCTCGATGTCGGCGGCGCCGGTGCGCCCGTACCCGAAGACGCTGCCCATCACCCAGGGCGCGAGGGCGGCGAAGAGGGCCGCGGCCGGGACGACGAGGGCGGCGCTGGAGCGCAGCGCGTACGACACGTCGCGGCGGACCGCGGCGAGGTCGGCGTCGGCGGCGGCCGCGCTCATCCGGGGCATCAGGGCGGTGACGAGGGAGACGGTCACGATGCCCTGGGGGACGATCCACAGCTGGTAGGCGTTGCTGTAGGCGGTGTAGCCGGCGCCGCCGGCGAGGCCTGCCAGCTCCGCCTGCCGCCCGGCGGTGGTGGACAGCCGGGTCACGACCCAGTAGCCGATCTGGTTGGTGAACACGAGCATGACGGTCCAGCCCGCGTTGCGCAGCGGGCGGGCCAGGCCGTGGCCGCGCCAGTCGAAGCGGGGGCGCCAGCGGAAGCGGGCGGCGCGCAGCGAGGGGAGCAGGGCGAGGGCCTGGACGACGATGCCGGCGGTGGTGCCGAGGCCGAGCAGGCGGGTCTCGGCGGCGCTGAGGCCTTCGGCGCCGTCGTGGGCGAGGAAGAGGAACAGCCCGAAGACGGCGATGATGACGAGGTTGTTGAGGACGGGGGTCCACATCATGGCGCCGAACCGGCCGCGGGCGTTCAGCACCTGCCCGAGCAGGGTGAACAGCCCGTAGAAGAGGATCTGCGGCAGGCAGTAGCGGGCGAGGGCGACGGCCGTGCTCGCCTGCGCGCCGCTGTACGGGGTGTACGCGGCCACGATCAGCGGGGCGGCCAGCACGGCGGTGGCGGTGAGCAGCACGAGGGCCGCGGTGCAGGCGGTCAGCAGCCGGTCGGTGTAGGCGGCCCCGCCGTCGGCGTGCTCCTTGGCGGCGCGGACCAGCTCGGGCACGAAGACGGCGTTGAGGGCGCCGCCTATGAGGAGCATGTAGAGGATGTTCGGGACGGTGTTGGAGACGGCGTACGTGTCGCCCAGCAGACCGGTGCCGAGCGCGGCGACGACGACGGCGGAGCGGACGAACCCGGTGGCGCGGGAGACGATGGAGCCGGCGGCCATGAGCGCGCCGCTGCGCAGCACCGAGGACTTGGGCGCCGCCGCGGCGGACGTACCCCTGCCCTCGGGTCCGGCGCTGCCGGTGGGCGCGACGCTGCCGCCGGAGGCTTCGGTGGCGGCGGCGGGCGTGCCGGCGGCGGCCGCGGCGGCAGGCGTGGCGGCGGCCGTCACCGGCGGGCCAGGTAGGCCTGGAAGGCCTTGTAGAGCGCCGCGTTGGCGTATCCGTCCACGGGTGTCTCCCACTCGCCGAGCGTTTCGACGACCTGCCCGCCGGTGCCGAGCTTCCAGCGCAGCAGCCCGAAGGAACGTTCGTCGGGGTCGAGGGTGGAGGGTACCCCGCGCATGTCGTATTCGTCCGCTCCGAGGGCGTGCGCGTCACGCATCATGCGCCACTGCAGTGCGTTGCTGGGGCGGACCTCGCGGCGGTGGTCGGCGGAGGCGCCGGTCTGGTACCAGACCCGGCTGCCGGTCGTGATCATCGTGTGGGCGGCGAGCACCTCGCCCCCGTGGACGGCGAGGTAGAGCCGCATCCGGCCCGGCATTTCGGCGTTGAGGGCCTCGTACTGCCGCTCGTAGTACGCGAGCGAGCGCCCGAGGCGGAAGCCGTCGCGCTCCTCGGTGATGCGCAGCAGGCGGTGGAACTCCGGCAGGTCGGCGGCGGTCCCGAGGAGCGTCTCCACGCCCGCCTTTGTGGCCTTGCGCACATTGCGGCGCCATTCCTGGTTGAGCCCGGACCAGAGGTCGTCCAAGGTGCGGCCGGCCAGCGGGACGCGGAAGACGTGGCGGGGCTGGGCGTCGCCGTCGTCCTCGCCGCCGCAGCGCCGCCAGCCGCGGGTGCGGAGCCGGTCGGCGAGCGCGGCCCCGACCGGGTCGACCTCGGCGGCCAGGACGTCGCCGATCCGCCGGCCGGGTCCGGTGGCGGCCTTGAGGATGGCGGCGTCCCAGCGGCGGTAGGCGGGGGCGGGGCCCATGCGCACGGCGAAGGCGCCGGCCGCGCGCAGGTGGCGCAGGAGGGGGTTCAGCCAGCGGTCGAGGTACGGGTCGGACCAGTCGGCGGCGGGGCCCTCGGGGAGGTAGGCGAAGTATTTGCGGGTGCCGGGGAATTGGCGGTAGAGAACGAGCCCGCCGCCGACGATTTCACCGTCCGGGTAGTGCCATCCGACCCTTTCCGAGCGCCAAAGGTCCTTTACCCCGGCCCAGGAGGGGTACTGCAGAAAGCTTGCATTCCGGTACCGGGAAAGGAAGGTCAGATATTCCGCTTCGGAGAGGGAGCGCACCCGAAGGTCCCGGCGGGGGTCCTGGTCCTGGTGCCTCCGATCGGGGGTCGCGAGCAGTGCGCACACGGCTGATGGCCTTCCTGTCCGTACGGTCGTGGGGTGACAGGACTCTCACAGGCGTCCGTGACCGATCGGCGCGGCGATTGTGACCGGATGATGACCGTTTCGCTGCGGTCGACGTCACAGAGATGAGTCCGAGCTTTTCGGCGGATCGCGCAACCTACAGTCGCCCTGTCCGCATCCCTTTTGGCGGACGTTCATTGCCGCTGCCGTTTGAAAGGGCCCTTCGTTGAGCCGTACACGCCGTTCCGCATCGACCCGCCGCGCCGCGCTGGCGGGTACCGCACTCATGGCCGCCGCGCTGACCGCCTGCAGCGGCGGATCCGGCGGCGGGGGCGCCGACGGCAAGGCGGAGATGAAGAAGAAGGCGGACATGGCGATCTCCGTGAACCTCACGGGCGATCAGGCCAAGCCCGGCGAGCCGGTGACGGTCACCCTGGCCGCGGGCAAGCTGGCGCAGGTGAAGGTCTCCGACGGCAAGGGCGGCGAACTGCCCGGGAAGATAGCCGACGACGGCCGGACCTGGACCTCCGAGCGCAACGCGGCGCCGGGCACGGACTACAAGGTCGAGGCGCAGAACACCGACAGCCAGAGCGCGAGCGCCCAGTTCAAGACGACGGCCGCGGACAAGGTGAACAAGGTCGCGATCGTTCCCGGCAAGGGCTCGACGGTGGGCGTGGCCCAGCCCGTCTCGCTGGTCTTCGACAACCCGGTGAAGAACAAGGCCGAGGTGGAGAAGCACCTGAAGGTGACCACCTCGAACAACACCGAGGGGTCCTGGGGCTGGTTCAAGGACTACACCGGCAACGACCGGGTGGACTGGCGGCCGAAGGACTACTGGAAGTCCGGCACCGAGGTCAAGGTCGAGATGAACCTCAACGGCGTGGACTCGGGCCAGGGCGGCGGCTACTTCGTCCGCGACTACGTCACCGACTTCAAGATCGGCAAGGACCGGCGGCTCCAGGTCGACCTGGATGCGAAAAAGATGTCGGTGGTCGAGGACGGCCGGACGGTGAAGACGATCCCGGTCTCGGCGGGCACGCCGGGCGGCCAGAAGGCCTCGTGGTCCGGGAAGATGGTGCTGATGTCCAAGGAGGGCACCATCCGGATGGACTCCCAGACGGTGGGCCTGGGCGACTCCTACGACAAGATGGTCGACTACTCGATGCGCGTGACCTGGTCCGGCATGTACATCCACGCCGCCCCGTGGAACGCGGGCAAGTTCGGGCAGGTCAACGCCAGTTCCGGCTGCGTGGGCATGAGCGACTCCGATGCGAAGGCGCTGTTCGAGATGGCCCAGGTCGGTGATGCGGTCGAGGTCACCGGCAACGGCTCCAAGGGCAAGGCCGACATCGGCAACGGCTTCGGCGAGTGGAACCTCTCCTGGGAGGACTGGAAGGCCAAGAGCGCTCTGAACGGGGCGGCGCCGCAGAACGGCTGACGGCCCTTCGGCCGGGGCGGGTTGTCCGACAGATCGTTACCAGCGCGTAACTTACCGGTGGGTTACCTCAGGTAAGGTCCGCCGGTTACCGTCGAGTACCCCACACCGGCACATACGAGGAGCCCTCGATGGTCCGCACCCCCACCGCGGCGGCCGTGGCGGCCGCCCTGACCGTGGCCGCCCTGGGCCTGGCCCCCACGCAGGCCCGGGCGGAGACCACCGCCCCGGCCGCGGCCGCCGTGACCGCCGCAGCCTCCTCGCCGGAGCTGCGCTTCCACGACATCCCGGGCTCCGGCGGAATCACCCTCAAGGGCAACGTGGTCACCCCGGCCGACGCCGTACCCGGCCGGACGTACCCGCTGATCGTGCTCCCGTCGAGCTGGGGCATGCCGCAGATCGAGTACATCGCCCAGGCCAAGAAGCTCGCCGACACGGGCTACGTCGTGGTGAGTTACACCTCCCGCGGCTTCTGGCTCTCCGGCGGCCAGGTCGAGGTGGCCGGCCCGCCCGACGTCGCCGACGTCTCCGCCGTCATCGACTGGGCCCTGGCCCACACCCCCGCCGACGCCGGCCGCATCGGGGTCGCCGGGGTCTCGTACGGCGCCGGCATCAGCCTGCTCGCCTCCGCACACGACGCCCGCATCAAGGCCGTGGTCGCGCTCAGCGGCTGGGCCGACATCACCGAGTCCATCTACTCCGGCCGCACCCAGCACGTCCAGGCCGCCGCCCTGCTCGGCGCCGCCGGCTACCTCACCGGCCGGCCGAGCCCCGAACTCCGGCAGGTTCTGGCCGACTTCGCCGGCTCCCGCCTGGACCGCGAGCAGCAGCTGATCGACTGGGGGCGGCAGCGCTCGGCCTCGGAGCAGATCGACCGGATCAACGCCAACGGCGCCGCGCTCATGCTCGGCAACGCCTGGGGCGACACCATCTTCCCGCCCAACCAGTACGGCTCGTTCTACGAGAAGCTGACCGGCCCCAAGCGGCTTGAGTTCCGCCCCGGCGACCACGCCACCGCCGAGGGCACCGGCCTGTTCGGCCTGCCCAACGACACCTGGACCAACGCCCACCGCTGGTTCGACCGCTACCTCAAGGGCGAGCGCAACGGCGTGGACACCGAGGCCCCGGTGCAGATCAAGTCCCGCAGCAGCGAGGGCTACGAGGGGTACCCCAGCTGGAAGGCCGTCGGCGCGGCCGCCACCGAGAAGCTTCCCCTCTCCGACACCGAGCACGTCTTCACCGGCATCGACTCGGGTGCCGACGGCGGTATCGTCCTGCTCTCCAGCGCCCTCGACCAGTTCGTGAAGGCGCCCCCGGCCGCGGCCGTCCCGCTCCTGCCCCGCGCCTTCGCCGCGGTCTGGCAGTCCGGGCGCTACGACACGGAGCAGCGCATCCGCGGCACGGCCAGGCTGCACACCACGGTCACCCCGACCCGGTCCGACGGCACGTTCATCGCCTACCTCTACGACGTCGGCCCGCTCGGCATCGGCAAGCTGGTCACGAACGCCCCGTACACCTTCCACGGCAGGACCCCGAACCAGCCCTTCGGCGTGGACCTGGACCTGTTCTCGACGGCGTACGACGTCCCCGAGGGCCACCGCCTGGCCCTGGTCATCGACACGGTGGACCCCCTGTACATCGAACACAACCCCCTGGGCGCCGGGCTCACCTTCACCTCCCCCCGCACCGACCCCTCGTACGTGACGGTCCCGCTCCGCGAGAAGTGACGGGGTCCCCGGCCGGGACGCTCAGTGCTTGAGGATCTTGGAGAGGAAGTCCTTGGCGCGGTCGGTTTCCGGGGAGGTGAAGAAGGCCTGCGGGGTGCGGTCCTCGACGATGCGGCCGTCGGCCATGAAGACGACGCGGTGGGCGGCCGAGCGGGCGAAGCCCATTTCGTGGGTGACCACGACCATGGTCATGCCCTCGGCGGCCAGCTGCCGCATGACCTCCAGCACCTCGTTGATCATCTCCGGGTCGAGGGCGGAGGTGGGCTCGTCGAAGAGGAGGGCCTTGGGGTCCATCGCCAGGGCGCGGGCGATGGCGACGCGCTGCTGCTGGCCGCCGGACAGCTGGGCGGGGAACTTCGGCGCCTGGTCGGCGAGGCCGACGCGCTCCAGGAGCTCCAGGGAGCGCCGGTCGGCCTCGTCCTTCCTGCGGTTCCGGACCTTGATCTGGGCGAGCGAGACGTTGGCCAGGACGGTCTTGTGCGCGAAGAGGTTGAAGGACTGGAAGACCATGCCGACGTCCGCGCGCAGGGCGGCCAGGTCCTTGCCCTCGGCGGGCAGCGGCCTGCCCTCGAGGGTGATCGTGCCGGACTCGACGGTCTCCAGCCGGTTGATCGTCCGGCACAGGGTCGACTTGCCGGAGCCGGAGGGGCCGATGACCACCACCACCTCCCCGCGCCCGACGGTGAGGTTGATGTCCTTCAGGACGTGCAGGTGCCCGTAGTGCTTGTTCACGTCCCGCAGTTCGATCAGCGGTTCCCCGGCCATGTGTGGTGCGTCCCTGCCCTGCTGTGGTGGTGGACGGTTGCGGTCAGGGCCGACTATCGCCGGGTGAGGGGGTCTTCGCCCCGCCGACACGCCAGCCGGTCGGGAGCGTGTAGGACCAGCCCTCCTGCCATCCGAAGGGTGCGTCGACCAGCTCCTCCAGGGAGGCACCGGCCAACAGGCAGTCCAGGGCCCACTTGTTGGCGGAGTGGGCGATGAGCAGGACGCGCTGCCCGTCGAAGCCGGCGGCCAGGTCGTGGAGGAAGGCTTCGGTGGCCGCGACGACCTGGCGGTAGCTCTGGCCGCCTCCCGGGTACGGGGTGTCGATGTGCCGGGAGCGGCAGCCTTCCAGGGCGGTCACCGGGCCGCCGTTGAGCTCGCCGTAGTCGCATTCGCGCAGCCGCGGGTCCCGGTGGATCGGGACGGCGGTGCCGGCGAAGGCGATCCGGGCCGTCTCCACCGCCCGGTGCAGGTCGGAGACGAAGACCGCGGCGAGGCGGTCCTCGCGGCGGCGGTCGCCGAGCCGGGCGGCGAGCCGGCGGCCCGTCGCGGACAGGCGGCCGGGCAGCCGACCGGTGGCCACGCCGCGCTCGTTGTCCTCGGTGAGCGAGTGGGTCTCGTAGACGATGTCGACGCTCATGCCCCTCCGTTTTCGGATCTTCCACGGGCCGTCCATCAAACGACCCACCGGGCGTTCTAGATGCCTTCGGATGCCTCTGCGTACGCCTGGGAGAGCTCCGGGGAGCCGGTCATCGCCCAGGAGACCCCCGACTCGATCACGTTCAGCTCGCGGCCCGAGGCCAGGCGGATCACCGGCTGGCCGTTCGGCCAGAGCTGCCAGGTGGCGCCCAGGCGGGAGCGGATGATCACGGTGCCGAGGTAGAAGCCGGCGTCGTTGCCGAGCCAGGGGACGAGTTCGGGGTCCCGGCGCCAGCGGGGCATCAGCTGGTCCAGCGCCTCCAACGAGGCCGGGCTCCCATCGAGTTCGAGCCCGGCCGCCCGCGCGTGGACGCGCAGCATCTCGCATTCCGAGAACAACTCGTTGACGCTCTCGGGGTCCTCCGCGAGGGCGGCGGCCAGTCCCGCACCCCGTTCCGTGTCGTTCCGGTTGAGCCAGTGGTCCAGGAAGGGGATGTTCATGTCGCCCAGCCTGGCACCAGGACGCCCGCCTGGCCACAGGGCGCGCCTGGATCCGGCTCGGCGGACCGGGGCCCGCGGCCCGTTACGCGACGGCGTCCAGGTCGAGGTCGACGACGACCGGGGCGTGGTCGGAGGCGCCCTTGCCCTTGCGCTCCTCGCGGTCGACGTAGGCGTCGGTGACGGCCTTGGCGAACGGCTCGTTGCCGTACACGAGGTCGATGCGCATGCCGCGGTTCTTGGGGAAGCAGAGCTGGCGGTAGTCCCAGTACGTGTACGGGCGGTCGTACTTCAGGGGGCGCGGCACCACGTCGGCGAGGCCGGCGGCGCGCAGTGCCTCCAGGGCGGCCCGCTCGGCGGGGGTGACGTGGGTCAGGCCCGCGAAGACCGCCGGGTCGTAGACGTCCTCGTCGGTCGGGGCCACGTTGAAGTCTCCGAGCACGGCGAACGGGCGCGGGCCGGCCGCGTCCCCGGCGACGGCCGTGGTCAGGGCGCGGAACCAGTCGAGCTTGTAGCCGTAGTGGTCGTGCTCGACCTCGCGGCCGTTGGGCACGTACACCGACCACAGGCGCACGCCGCCGCAGGTGGCGGAGATCGCCCGGGGCTCCTGGACGCCCTCGTAGTCGGGGCCGCCGGGCAGGCCCGTGACCACGTCCTCCAGGCCGACCTTGGAGATCAGGGCCACGCCGTTCCATCTGCCGGTGGCGTTGACGGCCGCCTCGTACCCCCGCTCGCGCAGCTCGGCGTGCGGGAACTGCTCCGCGGAGCACTTGGTCTCCTGGATGCAGACGACGTCCGGGGCGGACGACTCCAGCCACGCCAGCAGGCGGGGCAGCCGGGCGGTGATCGAGTTGACGTTGAACGTGGCGATGCGCATGACGTCCAACCTACCGCCCGGCACCGACAGCGGCCGGACCCGGCGGCGGGAGTCACACCTCGGCGGTGTCCCCCGCGGCGAGCCGGCTGTGCGGAGCGCCGCCGAGGGCCTCCAGGGAGTAGTCGTAGATCGGGCGGGCGATGTCCGACAGGTAGGCGTCGTGGATGTCGATGGCCACGGCCGGCTTGACCTCGCGGACGTAGTCGATCACTTCGCCGACCTTGTTCCAGGGGGCGTGCACCGGCAGCATCAGGGTCTCGACGGGGACGCCGGGGACGGTCAGGGCGTCACCGGGGTGGAAGAGGGAACCCTCCACCAGGTAGCCGACGTTGGTGACCCGGGGCATGTCCGGGTGGATCAGGGCGTGCAGCTCGCCGTGCACCTGCACCTCGAACCCGGCGGCGGTGAAGGCGTCGCCGTTGCCGACGGTGTGGACGCGGCCGGGGTAGGCGGGGGCGAGCTGCTGCGCGACGCTGTGCAGGGTCCACAGCTGTGCGGCCGGGTTGGCGTCGAGCGCGGCGCGCAGCCGGCCCTCGTGGAAGTGGTCGGGGTGCTCGTGGGTGACGAGCAGGGCGTCCGCCCCGAGACCCGCGTCGGGCTCGCTGAAGGCGCCGGGGTCGATGACGAGCACGCGCCCGTCCTTCTCGAGCTGGACACAGGAGTGCAGCCGCTTGGTGAGCTTCATGATCCCAGGCTAGCCGCGGCCTACGGGACCGCGGTGGAGACCACGTAGACGCGGGGTTTGCCCGGGTCGGTGAGGTCGACGGTGATGTCGCGGGTGGGGCGCGGGTCCGGCTGTTCGAGGGTGATGCCGTACCAGGAGTTGTTCGGGCCCCAGCTCCAGCCGGCGACCGAGGCGTCGTGCGCGTCGATGGTGACCCCGCGGGTCAGGGCCCCGCGGCTGGTGCCGACGTCGGCGAGGAAGGTGTCCAGGTCGGCGGGGGTGACCGCGAACTGCACGTACAGCCGGCTGGTGTGCCAGTTGTTGGTCTCCAGGAAGCCGACCTTCCAGGCCTTCTCCGGGATCGGCACGTCGTAGATGCTGCGCTGCACCCGGGAGGGCCAGCCGGGGCGGACCTTGGACGCGCCGATCTTGGCGGCCTTGTCGCGGCCGCTCTCGCGGCTCTGCTGGGCGGAGACGGCGAGGTAGCCCGCGGGGACGCCGACCAGCAGCAGGATGATGATCGCGGTGATCCAGCGGCGTTTGACGACGTGCTTGCGGTCCTCCGCCGTGGGGGTCGGCGCGCCGCCCTCGTCGGGGGCGGGCGCCTGGCGGGGCAGGGTGGGGGGTGTCACTGCTGTTCCTGGTCCGGCTGCTGGTTGCGGTTCGGGTGGTCCTGGGCCTGGTGGTCCTGTGCCTGGTGGTTCTCCCGGGCATGGTGGTCCGGGGCCCGGTGGTCCTGGCCCAGGGGGTTCCGAGCCTGTTCGTTCCGGGCCTCTCGGCCCTGTTCCTGCCCGCCCCGGTCCTCGGGGGCCGCGGGCTCGCGGCGGCCGAGCCGAGCGTAGCGCTCGTAGCGCTCGTAGCGCTCGACGCGCCTGCGGGTGGCCCGGCGGAAGCGCCGGGCGACCAGCCGGGCCAGGTCGGCGGCGCCGACCATGCCGGCCTCGGGGCCAAGCTGGGCCTTGGCGATGCGGGCCTCGGGCCGGTAGCCGCGGCCGGTCAGGTGGCGGCGGAAGGCGTCGCGGGCCGGGCCGATCAGGAGGTCGTCGGCGGCGCTGACGCCGCCGCCGATGACGAAGCAGGCGGGGTCGAGGGCGGCGGCGAGGTTGGCGAGGCCGACGCCGAGCCACTGGCCGATGTCCTGGAGCAGCTCGACGCACATGGCGTCGCCCTCGCGGGCCAGCTCCGTGATGAGCGGCCCGGTGATCTCGTGGACGTTGCCGCCGACGCGGGCGATGATGTTGTACGCGACCGGGGAGTCGGCGGCGGCCAGCTCGCGGGCCTCGCGGACGAGGGCGTTGCCTGAGCTGTACTGCTCCCAGCAGCCGCGGTTGCCGCACGGGCAGCGGTGCCCGCCGGGCACGACCTGCATGTGGCCGAACTCGCCGGCGACGCCGTACCTGCCCCGTTTGACCTGGCCGCCCTCGAGGATGGCGCCGCCGATGCCGGTGCCGAGGGTGATCATCACGAGGTGGTCCTCGCCGCGGCCGGCGCCGAAGCGCCACTCCGCCCAGGCCGCGGTGTTGGCATCGTTGTCCACCATGACGGGGACGGCGAGGCGGGACTGGAGGGCGTCGCGCAGGGGCTCGTCGCGCCAGGCCAGGTGGGGGGCGAACAGGACGCGGGAGCGGTCGGCGTCGACCCAGCCGGCGGCGCCGATGCCGACGGCGTGGACGTCGTGCCGGTCGGAAAGGTCCAGGACCAGTTCGACGATGGTGTCCTCGACGACCTTGGGGCTCTTGGACTTGTCGGGGGTCTCGGTGCGGATCTTCTCCAGGATGACGCCGTCGGCGTCGACGACTCCGGCCATCACCTTGGTGCCGCCGATGTCGATGCCGACGGTCGGGACGCGCGGGGCCGTCAGGTGCGACCGGCGCTCACGGGTGCCGATGGTCCGCAGGACGGTGCTCCGCGCTGCCCCCCGGTGGGTGAGCGTGAAGTCCCGGTACGTGCTCATCGAGTCGTGTCGTCCCTCTGGGTGTCGTGGGTCGTCGTGTCGTGGGTCTTCGTGCGGGCCGTCGTGGGGGACGTCGTGCGGGGCGTCGGACCCGATTCTGCCACCCGCTCCAGTTCGTGGCTCAGTTCCTCCAGCTCGGAGCCGCCCGCCATCTGCCGGGTGAGCTCGTCGAGGGTGATCGAGTCGCGGGTGTGGCTGCCGGCCATGGTGCCGCGCTTGAGCAGGACGAAGCGGTCGCCGACGAGGTGGGCGTGGTGCGGGTTGTGCGTGATGAGGACCACGCCGAGGCCGGCGTCCCGGGCGGCGGCGACGTACTTGAGGACGACGCCGGACTGCTTCACGCCGAGGGCGGCGGTGGGCTCGTCCAGGACGAGGACCTTCGCGCCGAAGTACACGGCGCGGGCGATGGCCACGCACTGCCGCTCGCCGCCGGACAGGGTGCCGATCGGCTGGTCGACGTCGCGCAGGTCGATGCCCATGCGCAGCAGCTCGGCGCGGGTGGTCCCGCGCATGGCCTCCACGTCGAGGCGGCGGAAGGGGCCGCGGCCGCGGGTGGGCTCGGAGCCGAGGAAGAAGTTCCGCCAGACCGGCATGAGCGGGACGACGGCGAGGTCCTGGTAGACGGTGGCGATGCCGCGGTCGAGGGCGGCGCGCGGGTTGGCGAGGACGGTCTCCTCGCCGTCGATCTCGAAGGTGCCGGCGTCGTGCTGGTGCAGTCCCGCGATGATCTTGATGAGGGTGGACTTGCCGGCGCCGTTGTCGCCGAGGACGCAGGTGATCTCGCCGGCGGAGACCTCCAGGGAGACGTCCTGGAGGGCGCGGATGTTGCCGTAGTACTTGCTGACTCCGGTCAGCTTCACGAGGGCGCTCACTTGGCCTCCGCCCGCTTGCGGACCCATGCGTTGAGCAGCGTGGCGAGCAGCAGCATGGCTCCGAGGAAGAACTTGAACCAGTCCGGGTTCCACTGGGCGTAGACGATGCCGTTGCTGGTCATCCCGAAGATGAAGGCGCCGACGGCCGAGCCGATCGCGGAGCCGTAGCCTCCCGTCATCAGGCAGCCGCCGATGACGGCCGCGATGATGTAGAGGAACTCGTTGCCGACGCCCTCGCCGGACTGGACCACGTCGAACGAGAACAGGATGTGCTGCCCGGAGATCCAGGCGCACAGGGCGACACCCATGTACAGGCCGATACGGGTCTTGACGACGGGTACGCCGACGGCGCGAGCGGCGTCGGCGCCGCCGCCCACCGCGAAGATCCAGTTCCCTGCGCGGGTGCGCAGCAGGATCCAGGTGGCGACGGCGACCAGGGCCAGCCACCACAGGACGGTGACCTTGAGGGTGACCGAGCCGACGGTCCACTGGGAGGCGAAGAGGGCGCGGGCGGAGGGGAAGCCCTCCATGTCGGCGATGGTCTTGGTGGAGACGGTGCCGCTGATGAGCTTGGTGAAGCCGAGGTTCAGGCCGGTCAGCATCAGGAAGGTGCCGAGCGTGATGATGAAGCTGGGCAGCTTGGTGCGGATGAGCATGAACCCGTTGAAGAAGCCGATGGCCAGGGTGACGAGCAGCGACACGAGGACGCCGACCCACACGTTGGCGGTCATCTGGTAGCTGAACATCGAGCTGATCAGCGCCGAGGTGGTCACCATGACGCCGGCGGAGAGGTCGAACTCCCCGCCGATCATCAGCAGGGCCACCGGGACCGCCATGATCCCGATGGTGGAGGCCGAGTACAGGATCGTGCTCAGGCTGGAGGCCTTGAGGAAGCTGTCGGCGGCGAAGGAGAAGAAGACGAAGACGGCGGCGGCGCCGACGACCGCTCCGAGCTCGGGGCGGCCGAGCAGGCGGCGCAGCAGCGAGACGGGCGCGAGGCGCTCGTCGCCGGAGGCGGCGGACGGCGGCGGGGGCGGGGCCGCCGGGGCGGGGGCCAGGGCGCTCATCGGCTGCCCCGCTTGATGTAGTCCTCCAGCTTGGCGGCCTGCTCGGCGGTGACGATCTGCGGGCCGGTGAGCACGGGGCGGCCGCCGCCGAGCACGTCCGCGTTGTAGCGGTACAGCCACAGCAGGTCGATGGCCTCGTAGCCCTGGAGGTAGGGCTGCTGGTCGACGGCGAAGCCGATGCTGCCGGCCTTCAGGTCGCGGGCGACGGACTCGTTGAGGTCGAAGGTGTCGACCTCGGCCTTGCTGCCCGCGGCCTCCTTCGCCTTGATCGCGGTGGGTGCGAAGGGCGCGCCGAGGGTGAGGACGGCGTCCACGGAGGGGTCGGCCTGGAGCTTGGCCTGGACGGCCGCCTGCACGGAGGGCATGTTGGTGCCCTCGACGTACAGGTTCTCCATGCTGCCGCCGCCCGCACCGAAGGTCTTCTTCGCGCCGGCGCAGCGCTGCTCGTGGCCGACGTTGCCCTGCTCGTGCAGGACGCAGACCGCCTTCTTGCGGCCGCGCCGGGCCAGCTCGGTGCCGACCGCCTCGCCGGCGATCTCCTCGTCCTGGCCGATGTGGGTGAGGGCCCCGTACTGCGCGGACTGGGCGGATCCGGAGTTGACGGTGATCACGGGGATGCCGGCCTTGACCGCCTTGGCGACGACGTCCTTGAGGGCCTCGGGCTTGGCCAGGCTCACCACGATGCCGTCGACCTTCTGGTCGATGGCGTTCTGGACGAACTGCGCCTGCTGCTGTGCCTGGTCGTCGTGGGCGTAGACGAAGTTGATGTTGTCCTTCGCCGCGGCCTCCTTGGCGCCCTTCTGGACGATGTCCCAGAAGGTGTCGCCGTCTCCCGCGTGGGTGACCATCGCGAAGGTCCAGCGCGGCGTGGACACGGCGGGCCGGCCCGCCGCGGCGGCCTTGGCCCGCTCCTCGGCGCGCTTGCCGCCCGTACTGCTGCAGCCCACGAGGGAGGCCCCCAGCACCGCGGCGAGCACGGCGCCCACGACGCGTACCCCTGTCCCGACCCTAGCCACGTCTGCGTGCCTGCCCTTCCGTCGTCCTGCGTCCTGCGCGTACTGCGCGTACTGCGCGTGCTGCGTATGTGCGCGTCCTGCGTACCGCTGCTGCGGGCCGCAGCCCGTGGCCTGCGGCCCGCCGATGCCAAAGCGGTCATTCCGGTTCCAGCCGCCCAGTATCCGCCACAGTGGACCATGTGAGCTCATCGGGGGCTTCGAGACGATCCCGGCCAACTGTGTCATCGATGCCGTCTCCGGGCAGATTGACAGCTCCCGCGGACGGGGTCAGGTTGAGTGCATGCGCATCGGGCTGATCGGAACGGGCCGGATCGGCTCCTTCCATGCGGCGGCACTGGCCCGCCACCCGGACGCCGGCTCGCTGCTGCTGGCCGACGCCGACCCGGAGCGGGCCGTACGGCTGGCCGACCGGCTCGGCGCCACGGCCGCGCCGTCCGTGGAGCAGGTCTTCACCTGGGGCGTGGACGCGGTGGTCGTGGCCTGCTCCACCGACGGGCACGCGGAGCTGGTCGTGCGGGCCGTACGGGGCGGCCTGCCGGTGTTCTGCGAGAAGCCGGTGGCCGTGGACCTCGCCCGGACGCTGGCGGTGCTGCGCGAGGTGGAGGCGGCGCGCGGGGTGCTCCAGCTCGGGTTCATGCGGCGCTTCGACCCGGGCTGCCGCACGGCGCGGGAGCTGGTGCGCTCCGGGGCGCTGGGGCGGCTGCACACCGTACGGACGATGACCGCCGATCCGATGCCGCCGCCCGCCGCGTACCTGGCGGCCTCGGGGGGCCTGTACCGGGACTGCCTGGTGCACGACTTCGACATGGTCCGCTGGGTGACGGGGCGCGAGGTCACCGAGGTGTACGCGACCGGCTCGGACGCCGGTCCGGTGCGGTTCCGGGAGCTGGGCGACGTGGACACGGCCGCGGCGCTGCTGACGCTGGACGACTCCACGCTGGTCACCTGTACGGGCACGCGCTGCAACGGCGCCGGGTACGACGTGCGGATGGAGTTCGCCGGGGAGCTCGACCAGATCTCCTCCGGGCTGGACGACCGTACGCCGATCGCCTCGACGGAGCCGCACGGCCCGCCCCCCGCCGGCAAGCCGTGGACGGGGTTCCTGGAGCGGTTCGGGCCCGCGTACGAGGCGGAGCTGGCCGCCTTCGTACGCCTGGTGCGCGGCGAGGGCCCGAACCCGTGCGACGGCCGGGAGGCGCTGGCGGCGCTGCGGATCGCCGAGGCGTGCGAGCTGTCGCGGCGGGAGCGGCGCCGGGTGGTCATGGAGGAGCTCCCGGACCTGTGACGCCCGGACCTGTGACGCCCGGACCTGTGAGCGCGGCACGCGCCGCGCCGCCGGCGGTGGCGGTGGCGCGGGCTTCCCGGGGCGGCAGGCCATGGCCCGCGCCTACCAGCGCACCGGCAGCCGGGTCACTCCGCGCATCAGACTGCCCGTGACCCAGACCGGCGGCCCGGCGGCCGGGTCCTCGGCCAGGTCGGGGAAGCGTTCCAGCAGGCCGCGGATCGCGATCCGGCCCTCCATCCGGGCGAGCGGGGCGCCGAGGCAGAAGTGCAGGCCGTGGCCGAAGGCGAGGTGGCCCTGCGGGGCGCGCCGGATGTCGAAGGCGTCGGGGTCGGCGTAGCGGCCGGGGTCGCGGTCGGCGGCTCCCAGCGAGACCACCACGGTGGCGCCGGCCGGGATGGTGCTGCCGCCGAGCCGCACCTCCTCGCGGGCGTAGCGGAAGGTGGCGTTCTGTACCGGGCCCTCGTAGCGGAGCATCTCCTCCACCGCCCCGTCGAGGAGGCCGTCGCAGTCGCCGCGCAGGTCTGCGAGCTGGGCGGGGTGGGCGAACAGGGCCCGCATGCCGTTGCCGACGAGGTTGACCGTGGTCTCGTGGCCGGCGATGAGCAGCAGGAAGGCCATCCCGATCAGCTCGTCGTGGGACAGGCGGTCACCGTCCTCGTCCCGGGCGCGGATGAGGGCGCCGAGCAGGTCGTCGGCGTCCTCCTTGGCCTTGGCCTCGACGAGCTCGCCGAGGTAGAGGCTGAGCTGCTGGTGGGCGGCGGTGATCGGGGCGCCGGCCGGCGGGGCGACGACCTCCTTGGACCAGTAACTGAAGCGGGCGCGGTCCAGGTCGGGTACGCCGAGGAGCTCGCAGATGACGGTCATCGGCAGCGGGAAGGCGACGGCCTCGATGAGGTCGGCGGTGCGCTCCGGGCGGGCGGCCATCGCGTCGAGCAGCTCGTCGGTGATCTGCTGGACCCGGGGGCGCAGTGCCTCGACGCGGCGGGCGGTGAACTCGCGGGCGACCAGCTTGCGCAGCCGGGTGTGGTGCGGCGGGTCGGACTCCAGCATGTTGAAGTTGGCCGCCGTGTGGGCGACGTCGGGCAGGCTGGCGCGCCAGTCCTTCGACAGGCCCGGGTGGTTGAGGGCCTGTCGGGCCTCCTCGTTGCCGACGACGATGAAGGTCGGCTCGTATGCGGCGGCCCTGACGTCGACGCGGTGCACGGGACCCGCCGCGCGCAGCCGGGCGTAGTAAGCGTACGGGTCGGCGTGGAAGTCCGCGGAGTTGCCGCTGATATCCGGTTGAGGCATACGGCCACCCTACGGCGGCAGTTGACTTTGCTACCCGCCGGTTTCCGGTCACTCCGGGGCCGGCGAACCGGCCACCCGGCCCCGGTGCGCGGGCGGCTCAGGCAGCCGAGGCGCGGCGCCCCCAGGCCGTGCCCGCCAGGACGAGCGCCGCGCCCGCGAGGCCGGCCGGGGCCAGGTGCTCGCCGCCGAGGGCGATGCCGGCGGCTGCCGCCCACAGGGGCTCGGTGCCCAGGAGCAGGCTGACCCGGGAGGGCGAGGTGCGGCGTACGGCCCACATCTGCACGAAGAAGGCGAAGAGGGTGCAGAAGACGGAGAGGAAGGCGAGCCCGGCCCACTCGGCGGGGCCGAAGGCTGCGGCCGTCGCCCAGGGGCTGTCGCCGGTGCCGGGCACGGCGGCCAGGACGGCGAACACGGCCAGGGCGGTGGCGAGCTGCACGGTCGTCAGGGAGAGGGAGTCGGCGTCGCGGACGGCGGCCATCCGGGCGGTGAGCAGCACGATCAGGGTGCGGGCGAGGGCGGCGCCGAGGATGAGCAGGTCGCCGGTGCTCGGGGCGGTGAAGCCGGCGCCCTGGGTGAGCAGGACGACGCCGGCGACGGAGAGGCCGGCGGCGGCGAGGAAGGCCCCGGAGGGGGCCCGGCGCTGCAGGGCGGCCTCGGCGAGAGGCGTGAAGATCATGGTGAGGCTGATGATGAGCCCGGCGTTGGTGGCGGAGGTGTGGACGACCCCGTAGGTCTCGAGGACGAAGATCCCGCCGAGTACGAGTCCGAGCAGGGCCGCGCCGCGCAGCTGCCCGGCGTCCAGGGCCCGCAGCCGCTGCCGTCCGGCGAGGACGAGCACGGGCAGCACGAGGGCGAAGCGGAGCACGAGCACCGCGATCACGGTGTGGGCGGTGGTGATGCCCTTGGCGGCGAGGTAGCTGCCGCCCCAGACGACGGCGACGGCCAGGACGGGCAGGTCGGCCCAGTCCCTGCGGGGCGTGGCGGGGGCGGGCGCGGCAAGGCCTTCGGCGAGGGCGGGCGAGGTCACCGGGATGCTCCAACGGCTCGAAGCGGGTGGAGACTTCCTCGGCTCTCACGGATGCGGCGCTCACCGTACCGGAGGGGGTCACGAGGGAGCGACCCCGTTTCGCCCGGGCACCCGGAGCCCGGGCGCGCCCTGACCCCGGCCCGCCCCCGGCCCGCCCGGGAGCCGGTCGACGGTCGGCGGTCGGCGGTCGGCGGTCGGCGGTCAGAAGCTGCCGAACTTGGCGCGCCCCGTCGGGCGGTAGGTGTGGATGGCCGTGCCGCGCTCCGTCGTGCGCGAGGTGGTCAGCTCGTACGCGGTCGGCAGCCCGCCCGTCGG
The DNA here is from genome assembly GCF_040645035.1 of Streptomyces sp. NPDC046876. Taxonomy (NCBI): domain Bacteria; kingdom Bacillati; phylum Actinomycetota; class Actinomycetes; order Kitasatosporales; family Streptomycetaceae; genus Streptomyces; species Streptomyces sp. NPDC046876. Next base: position 48,849 of record NZ_JBEYXK010000040.1, read on the forward strand.
GAACAGCCGGCGCCCGGCGCCGAGGAAGACGGGGAACACCAGCAGGTTCAGCTCCTCCACCAGGTCGCGCGCCAGCAGCCACTGCGCGAGCATGCCGCTGCCGTGCACCTGCAGCTCGCGGTCTTCCCCCAGCGCATCCTTGACCCGCACGATCTCGCTCTGCAGCTGTTCGCCGTCGATGACGGTGGTGCGGGCCCACTGCGGGTCCTTCAGGGTGGTGGAGGCCACGTACTTGGGCAGGGTGTTGAGGCGGCTCGCGATCGGGTCGGCGGGGTCGTCGTGCTGCGGCCAGTACCCGGCGAAGATCTCGTACGTCCGGCGCCCGAGCAGGAAGGCCCCCACCCGGTCGAAGACCTCCGTCATGAACGCGCCCATGCCCTCGTCGGCGAACGGCACGAGCCAGCCGCCGTAGTCGAAGCCGCCGCTGCGGTCCTCGTCGGGGCCGCCGGGGGCCTGCATCACGCCGTCGAGGGTGACGAAGGTGGTGAGGGTCAGCTTGGCCATGGCTCTGCGCTCCGGGGTAGGGGTCCGGCCCGTCGTCCGTCCGGTCCGTTCAGTGGTTCAGACTCCCGGCCCGCCCGCGACTCATCGGTGCGGCGCGCTCGCAGGCCCCTCCGATTGCCGCTACCCGTCCACGGCCGGTCTGCCGCCCGCATAGGCTGCCGTTGATCAATTCATCGGTTGATCAGGTGATACGTGCATCACGGGAGTCGGGGGAGAAAACCGATGGACAGCACCACCGAGGTGTTCGGCCCGCTGCAGGGGGACGATCCGCGGTCCGTGGCCGGCTACCGCCTCGCGGCCCGGATCGGCGCGGGCGGCATGGGGCGGGTGTACCTGTCGCACACGCCGGGCGGCCGCCCGGTGGCCCTCAAGGTGGTCCGGCCCGAGCTGGCGGAGGACCCGGACTTCCGGCGGCGGTTCCGGCGCGAGGTGGAGGCGGCCCGCCGGGTGCGGGGTGCGTACACCGCCGAGCTGATCGACGCCGACGCCGACGGGACGCAGCCCTGGCTGGCCACCCTCTACGTGCCGGGACCCTCGCTGGCCGAGGCGGTGGCGCGGCGGGGGCCGCTGCCCGTGCCGGCCGTGCTGTGGCTGATGGCGGGGGTGGCCGAGGCGCTCCAGGCCATCCACGGCGCGGGCGTGGTGCACCGGGACATGAAGCCGTCGAACGTCCTGCTGGCCGCCGACGGGCCGCGGGTGATCGACTTCGGCATCTCGCTGGCCTCCGGGGTCTCCTCGCACACCGCCGCGGGCACCGCCGTCGGCACCCCGGCGTTCATGGCCCCCGAGCAGGCGGCGGGCGGCGAGGTCACCCCGGCCACCGACGTGTTCGCGCTGGGCCAGACCGCGGCGTTCGCGGCCCTGGGCGAGACGCTGTACGGGGACGGGCCGCAGCTGAGCGTGCTGTACCGGATCGTGCACTCCGCCCCCGACCTGTCGGGCCTGCCGGAGGCGCTGCGCCCGCTGATCGCCCGGTGCCTGGCCGCCGATCCGGCGGAGCGGGCCACCCCGGCCGAGATCGTGCACGCGTGCCGCAGCCGGCTCGGCCTGGAGGGCGACGCCGGCGGGGGCCCGGCCGTCTGGCGGGAGGTCATGGGGCCGGAGGTGTCCGTGCCGGGCCCGGTGCCGGATCCGACCCCGGTGCACACCCTGGCGGCGCCGGCTGCCGCGGGGGCGGCCTCGCCCTGGGCGCCTCCGCCGGAGCCGGACGACAGGGCCCAGGACCCGCGGGCGCGCCGGCGGCGCACCGCGCTGATCGCCCTGGCCGCGGTGACGGCGACGGGGCTGCTGGCGGGGCTGGGCTGGCTGCTCGGGCAGCAGGCGGACGGGGCGGGCGACCGGGCCGCGGGCGCGAAGGGCCCGTCGGGTTCGGCCCCGGCCGCGGCGGGCGCATCCGGCGCCTCTGCCCCTTCCGCCTCGTTCCCGTCGTCCGCGCGCTCGGGGTCCTCCGGCGGCGGGCAGGCGTCCGGAACTGCAAAGGCCTCCCCCGAGGCCTCGCGCTCCGCGCAGGCGTTCCCGCATCCCGGCCTCCACCTGGACGAGAGCAACTCGGTGAGTCTCCAGGACGGGGCGATGCGGAAGGACCGCAAGGGCGACGTCCGCTTCGAGTGCGACGAGACCGGCTGCGATCTCGTCAGCGACTCCAGCGCGATCCACATGTCGTACGGCAAGCCAGGGCTCTCCGTCGACGAGTGCCGGATGCTCCTGCCCACGGCGAAGCCCACGCGCTTGCCGCTCGCCGCGGCGGCGGCCGGCAGCGAGTTCTGCATCAGGCATCCGTCGGGCGACATCGGCGTGCTCGTGCTCCAGGTCAAGTCGACGGTCCGGGTGACGGGCATGGATGGCGGCTTTCTCCGGGCGGATCTGACGGTCTGGCGCCAGAGCTGACGCCCCGCCGGCTCCGCCCGGGTCGACCCGAACGCCAGGTCGGATTCCCGCCAGCGGCGATCACCCTGCCCCGGTTCCATTGAACCCGCAACCAAGTTGGCGGCACGACGAGGAGGGTTCCATGAGCAGCAGGGCGGCGTTCGTGACGGGTGGCAGCCGGGGCATCGGGGCCGCGGTGGCGGTACGGCTGGCCGAGGAGGGGGCCGATGTCGCGATCAGCTACGTCCACGACGCCGAGGCGGCCGCCGAGGTCGTCGGGAAGATCGAGGCGCTGGGCCGGCGGGCGCTGGCCGTACGGGCCGACGCCGGGGACGCCGAGGCCGTGGCCGGGGCGGTGCGGCGGGCCGCCGAGGAGTTCGGGCGGCTGGATGTGCTCGTCAACAACGCGGGCATCGGCGTCCTCGGGCCGATCGAGACCCTCGGCGCGGCCGATGTCGACCGGGTGCTCGCCGTCAACGTCCGCGGGGCCTTCGTGGCCGCGCAGACGGCGGCGCTGCTGATGGACCGCGGCGGACGGATCGTCACCATCGGCACCTGCATGACCCAGCGGGTCCCCGGCCCGGGCGGCACGCTGTACGCGATGAGCAAGTCGGCGCTGGTGGGCCTGACCAAGGCGCTGGCCCGGGAGCTGGGCGGGCGCGGGATCACGGCCAACATCGTGCACCCCGGGCCGACGGACACCTCCATGAACCCGGCGGACGGGGAGTTCGCGGAGGGCCAGCGGGCCATGACCGCGCTCGGCCGGTTCGGCACACCGCAGGAGGTGGCCCACGTGGTGGCCTTCCTCGCCGGGGACGGGGCCGCGTACGTGACGGGGTCCGAGTACTCCGTCGACGGCGGCCACGCGGCCTGAGCGGACCGTCGCCGTACCTGCACGCCGTACATGCCGAAGGGGCGCACCCGTACCGGGCGGTACGGGTGCGCCCCACGGGCTGTCCGGGACCTCGGCGGTTCCGGTCACCCCGGGGGTGTCGGCCCCCCGGGGCGGTACTGCGGGCGGTGTCAGCCGCCGAGCTCCTGGTGGCGGGCGGCGAGCGCGGCGGCGCCGGCCTCCGTCAGGGAGCCGTACAGGCGCAGGCGGGAGAAGCCGCCGTCCGGGAAGATGTCGATGCGTACGTGGGTGCCGACCGCCGGGGCGTCCAGCACGAAGCGGTGGTTGGTGTCGGGCTGCAGGCGGGTGCGCGGGAGGAACTCCTGCCACTCGCCCTCCTCGCCGGTCTTGACGGACAGCGAGGCCCAGCCGGCCGAGTTGCCCTTGAGGTAGGCGGTGTCGATCTCGATCGCGCGGATCTCGGACTCGGCGACGAGCTGGTAGCGGATCCAGTCGTTGCCGTTGTCGCGGCGGCGGGCGGTCTCCCAGCCGTCGTCCATCTTGCGGGAGCGGCCCGGGTTGATGGTGTTGGTCGGCGGGGAGTAGAAGCGGTTGGACGCGTCCTGCACCGCGCCGCCGTTCTCCAGCGCCACGACGTCGAAGGAGCCGAGCGCCCCGAGCCACTTCGGGTCCGGCAGGACCTCGCCGTAGACGCGCAGGCGGGCGATGCCGCCGTCGGGGTGCTGGTTGACGCGCAGGTGTGTGAAGCGCTGCTCCACGCCCACCTCGAAGCCGTTGGCCGCGTGGCCGCCGACCGCGGTGCGCGGGACGAGGGTCGTCCACTTCACGTCGTCGCCGAGGAGCTCCTCGGGGGTCGGGGCGAGCGCGCCCTCCCAGTTGGTGCCCTCGATGGAGACGGCCTGCGGCATGTTGCCGCGGAAGTGGGCGGTGTCCACGACGATGCCGCGGATCACGCCGGGGGCGCCCAGGCGCACGAGCGCCCAGTCGTGGTCCTCGGCGGTGGGCCAGGGCTGCTCGGCGGAGACGCCGCGGCGGCGGCGGGTCTCCCAGCCGTCCATGACCTTGCCCTTGTGGCCGAAGTCCTCGGGGTCGAAGTGCGCGGCCTCGGAGATCAGCAGGTTCTCGCGCTGGGCGAAGAACTCGTCATTGGCGGCGATGACACCGGCGCCGAGCTCGCGGGCGGCGAGGTTCGCGTACTGGGTGAACGGGAACTCGGCCGTGCGGTAGTCGGCGTACGGGTCGCCGCCTCCGTACGGGTTCGCGTTGCCGGTGAAAGAAGGGATCGCCACGGTCAGTTCTGCCTTTCGAGGAGGAGGCCGGTGGGCTCGGACGGGGTGCCGTGGTCGGCGATCTGCGTGCCGCGCAGCCAGGTGGACTTCACGACGCCGTGCAGGGTCTTGCCCGCGTACGCCGTGACCTGGTTGCGGTGGTGCAGCTCGGCCGGGTCCACGGTGAAGGTCTCTTCGGGGGCGAGCACCGCGAAGTCGGCGTCGCGCCCGGGCTCGATGGCGCCCTTCCGGTCCAGGCCCGCCAGGCGGGCCGGGGCGGTGGACATCCAGCGGACGACGTCCTCCAGGGTGCGGCCGCGCTTGCGCGCCTCGGTCCAGATGGCCGGCAGGCCCAGCTGGAGGGAGGAGATGCCGCCCCAGGCGGTGGAGAAGTCGGCCGTCTTGAGGTCGGCGGTGGAGGGCGAGTGGTCCGAGACGATGCAGTCGATGGTGCCGTCGGCGAGGGCGTCCCAGAGCAGGTCCTGGTTGGCGGCTTCGCGGATGGGCGGGCAGCACTTGAACTCGCTGGCGCCGTCGGGCACTTCCTCGGCCGTGAGGGTGAGGTAGTGCGGGCAGGACTCGACGGTGATCTGCACGCCCTCGGCCTTGGCGGCGGCGATCAGCGGGAGCGCGTCGCTGGAGGACAGGTGCAGCACGTGGACGCGCGCGTTCAGCCGCTTGGCCTGGGCGATCAGGTTCTCGATCGCGGTGTTCTCGGCGTCGCGCGGGCGGGAGGCGAGGAAGTCGGCGTACTTCGGGCCGGGGACGACCGGCGCGGAGTCGAGGTGGTGCGGGTCCTCGGCGTGGACGATCATCAGGCCGCCGAAGCCGCTGATCTCCGCGAGGGAGGCGGCGAGCTGGTCCTGGTCGAGCTGCGGGAACTCGTCGACGCCGGAGGGCGACAGGAAGCACTTGAAGCCGAAGACCCCGGCGTCGTGCAGCGGGCGCAGGTCCTTGACGTTGTCGGGCAGCGCACCGCCCCAGAAGCCGACGTCCACGTGCGCCTTGGCGCGGGCGACGTCCTGCTTGACGACGAGGTTGCCGACGGTGGTGGTGGGCGGCAGGGAGTTCAGCGGCATGTCGAGGATCGTGGTGATGCCTCCGGCCGCGGCGGCGCGGGTGGCCGTCCAGAAGCCCTCCCACTCGGTGCGGCCCGGGTCGTTGACGTGCACGTGGGTGTCGACGAGGCCGGGGAGCAGAACGTCGTCGCCGAAGTCCTCGAGCCGGGCGCCGGCCGGTACCTCGGCGTCGTGCGGCAGGACGGCGACGATCTTCCCGGCGGCGACGGCGACCGAAGCGGCGCGCGTCCCCTCGGGGGTGATGACGCGGGTCGACCGCAGTACCAGTTCCACGTGGTCGGACACGACCGGAACCTCCCCATCTACTTCCACAGAGCGAAATTCAACGTTCTGTTGACGGAGTCTTCATGCCGATCCGGGGCCAGTCAAGAGCGTCCGGACACTGCACCGACACGCTGTGTGCGCAATTGGAGGTTTCCACAGCATGGAATTAAGATTTCGCTATCCAGAATGTAGCTATCGCCACCGGGGGGTGCACGGGTAACTTCCCGAGCACCTCCACCACCCGGACAAACCCGCTCTGACCGGCGGGGACGGCTTTGACCCGACTCTAGGGCCGACGCCGACAGCCCGGTAGGCTGCTTCCTTGCCTGCCAGCACCGAAAGGACCGCGCCGTGCCGACGTCCAGCGCCAGCACCACCGACGCTTCCGCCAAGACCACCGCCGCCGGCGGTGGCGTCCAGTCCCTCGAGCGCGCCTTCGATCTGCTCGAACGCATGGCCGATGCGGGTGGCGAGGTCGGCCTCAGCGAGCTCTCCACCGCCAGCGGGCTGCCGCTGCCCACCATCCACCGCCTCATGCGCACCCTCGTCGCGTGCGGGTACGTGCGGCAGCAGCCCAACCGACGGTACTCCCTCGGCCCGCGCCTGATCCGCCTCGGCGAGTCCGCGTCGCGCCTCCTGGGGACCTGGGCCCGCCCGTACCTCGCCCGCCTGGTCGAGGAGACCGGCGAGACGGCGAACATGGCCCTGCTCGACGGGGACGAGATCGTCTACGTCGCCCAGGTGCCCTCCAAGCACTCCATGCGCATGTTCACCGAGGTCGGCCGCCGCGTGCTGCCGCACTCCACCGGCGTGGGCAAGGCGCTGCTGGCCTACACCCCGGCCGACGAGGTCCGGGCCCTGCTCGCGCGCACCGGGATGCCGGCCGCCACCGAGAAGACCATCACCACGCCCGAGGGCTTCCTGGACGCCCTGGAGCAGGTCCGCAAGGCGGGCTACGCGGTCGACGACAACGAGCAGGAGATAGGAGTCCGCTGCCTGGCCGTGTCGGTCCCGAACTCGCCGACGGCCGCCGCGATCTCCATCTCGGGCCCGGCCGGCCGCGTGACGGAGGACCTGACCGAGTCGATCGTCCCGATCCTCCAGAACGTGGCCGCAGAACTCTCGGTAGCCCTCCAGAGCCAAACCCCGGCGTAGCCCCCGGCACGGCAGTCCCAGCCCCGCCTGCTTTTGAGGCGAGGCCAGGCAAACCCAGCCCGCCTGCGTTTTTCAGGCGCGGGGTCCGGCAAATCCAGCCCCGCCGGCGTTTGAGGCGCGGGGTCCGGGGCGGAGCCCCGCAAGCCCGGCCGGATCCCCCGCCTCCTGGGCCGGGG
>NZ_JBEYXK010000041.1:0-55650 GCF_040645035.1 Streptomyces sp. NPDC046876
CGCCCGGGCGTGTCGCCCCCCCCCGCGGGGGTGGGGGGGGGCGGGGAGCCCCCCCCCCCACACGGGGTCTACCTGCTTGGGGTGGGCCGGCTGACCTTGAAGCGGGCGATGCCTTCGTTGTCCTCGGCCGGGGTGGTGTCGTACCGCTGGAAGCCGGCCTTCTCCAGGACGCGGACGGAGGCCGGGTTGGACAGTGGCGGCCAGAACAGGCCGATCGAGCCGACGACGAGACCGCTGGCCTGCTCCGTGAATCAGGCGATGGCCGTATGCACCGAACCAGGCGGGGTTGTCGCCGAGGAGGCCTGCGATGACGCGTCGCCTTCGGCAGGGAAGTCGGCGGCCCAGCCGGAAGGCCGGGCGCCGCCTTCGTATTCGATGACGGCGAGGGCCTCGGCCACCGTCCAGCTGCGCAGGACGAGCCGCTCGGTGGTCAGCTCGGTGAGGTCTTCGGAAAGAGAGGAATGCACGTGGGACTCCTGGCCGTGGGAACGACCCGGACCGCGGCGCGTCGCTTCAGCGCGCGGACCGGAAAAGGGCACGGCGAAGAGGGACGCTGAGGGCCATATTCGGCAACGTCCCCGGAACGGAGTCGTGTTCACGCGGGTTCGCGCCGAGGTGACCGTTACAGAACGAACGCCGAGCCCTCCCGGCCGGCGCCCTCGGCACAGCAGTCGGCTGCCTGCATCGGTCCGGAAATCGCATGCGCCCGTCCGACCGGCTCGAGCCCGGAGGCTTGCCGGGGGTATGCCGGGGATGCGTTCGTCGGCGGCCGCACGCGGGAAGGACTGGCGGCTGCCGGACGGTTCGATCACGGGCAACGCCTGCCGGGGGATGCCGATGAGTTCCAGGAGGCGCTCGCCGGCGCCCGTGGGTCAAGGTCACCCTTCGTTGATCGCTGCCTGGACCAGGGCGCGTGCGGCCCAGGTGATGGCCTCCTGCTCGGCCTGTGGGTCCAGGCCGCGGACATCGCGCAGGGCGATCTGTGCCTCCCAGCCGACCACGATGGTCAGGGCGGAGATCAGGCGCGCGAAGGACTCCTCGCTCAGGGTGCTGCGCAGCGGTTCGCAGGCCTGCTCCAGCCATTCGACCCGCCGCTGCGTGCGGCGTGGCGCGTGCGGTGGGGCGGTGTCGCCGCTCGCCGGTGGGTCGACCGTCAGGCGGATCAGCCGGCGCCCCAGGGGGAGGGACTGCGGTGAGTGCGCGAGCAGGGTCCGTATCAGGGCGTCCACCCGGCCCGCGGCGTCGTCGGCGAGCCGGGGATCCGCCAGGGCCTCCGCCACGGGGGGCTCGTTGAGCGCGCCGGCGGTTGCGTCGATCAGCAGCTGGTCCAGAGCCGGGAAGTACATGTAGATCGTGCGGCGTGAGACGTCGGCGGCGGCCGCGATCTCGTCGACGGACGGCGTCGATCCGCCGGCGCTCAGCCGCACCGCCGCGTCGACGATCGCCTTGCGCGTACGGCGGCGCTGCGCTTCGCGTCCGCCGCGGCGGCTCGATTCGGCACTGGTCATCGTGGCCTGGCACTCCTCGTGTCCGGAGATCGCAACGGTCTTGACGGATAGAAAGATCATAAGTATATCTTCGTGCAGTCGTTGCACGGATGTGCAATAACTGCACGGGAGGGTGCCCAATGAACACGGAACTGACCTCGGAACCGACCTCGGTGCTGATCACCGGAGCGAACAAGGGCCTCGGCCTCGAAACCGCGCGGCGTCTCGGCGAACTGAACTGGACGGTCTTCCTCGGCTCCCGCGACGCAGCCCGGGGACAGGCCGCCGCCGACAAGCTGACCGCCGGTGGCGCCAGAGTGATCATGGTGCCGCTGGACGTGACCTCGGACGAATCGGTCGCCGAGGCGGTACGGCTCGTGCGCGAACACACCGACCGCCTGGACGTGCTCGTCAACAACGCCGGTACACCCGGAAAGATCCTCCACCCGGCAGAGGCGACGGCCGACGAGATCCACTCCGTCTACGACACCAACGTCTACGGGCCGGTCCGAGTGACCAAGGCGTTCCTGCCCCTGCTGCAGGCAGCGCAGCAACCGCGAGTGGTCATGGTCTCCAGCGGCGGCGGCTCTTTCGCCGTCGTCACCGACCCCGCCCAGCCCGTCTCACAGATGCACGAACTGGCCTACAGCTCCTCGAAGGCAGCACTGAACATGCTCACCGTCCGCTACGCCCAGGCGTTCCCGGACATCAAGTTCAACGTCGCCACGCCCGGCGAGATCGCCAACCGTAAGTTCGCCGCCACCGACATGAACCACCACACCGGCCAGCTGACGGTGACCGAGGGCACCGACTCGATCGTCCGGCTCGCAACGCTCGGCGCCGACGGCCCGACCGGGATCTTCGTCGACCGTCTCGGCCCCGCGGCCTGGTGACTGCACAGACCGATGACCGCTACCGCCTCGCCGTCGTGGCGCTCTTCGGCAACACGACGCGGGGCAGTCTGCGACGCGCCTGCGTTTTCACGGGCGGCGTGGCGGTGGGCGGTACGCACCGGTGTCGTCCCCGGAGCCGGAGGTCGCCCCGGCGGTCCTCGCCCCCGAGGAGCTGCGCGCAGCGATCGCAGCGACGGCCGCAGCCGTGCTCGACCGGTACCGCGGGACGAGCGCATCCCGGCGGCCCGGGGCGGGTGTCCTCAGCAGCAGTCCGGCGGACACGGTGGCCAGCAGCGCAACGGCGGCGAGGACCGCGAAGCCGTAGTGGGTGTCGCTGCGGTCGGTGACCGCCGCCAACAGGAACGTCACCCCGACCGTGGCGGCCGGCCCGCCGCCGTTCGCGAGCCCGAAAGCCCTGCCCGCCGCGGCCTCGTCGGCCGACGCCGGCAGCATGGTCCGGATGACGCCTGCCGACGATCCGGTGGGCGACTGTGGCCGCCAGGAAGCCGAGGCACCCGAGGGCATCGACAGCGGCCGAACGTATGTGCCCCCAGGTGCAGTTCGCCGATGACGGCGGGGGGCAGCAGCGCATTGAACACCGGAACGACCACGCTGCCCTGTGCGTAGAGCAGGATGAGACGCCGTCCCTTCAGCGGCCGCCCGGCAGCTGCCCGCACCGGTGTCGGCAGTGCGGTGTCGGGGGCTGTCGGCGGCCGGTCAGGGAGCCGCCCGATCGCGACGACGAACAGCGCCGACACGAGGAAGTTACCGGCGTTGAACACCAGCAGCGGAGCGGCGCCCAGCGTCTGGACGCTCAGGCCGCCCACCGTCGCCGACAGCAGCATGCCAGCCAGCGTCCCCATCTCGCGGCGGGCACCGCTCTTGGCGCGGGTCCGTGGCGAGGGACGCGGCATGTCCGGATCGAGTGGCGGAGTGGAGGCCGGCGCGCCCGGGGGTTGCGCGCCGGCCCCCTGGGAGGGCCGACGGACTGGGGGCGGTGTGTCCGGCGGCCGTGGCCTGCAGGCCTCGGCTTTGCGGGGGTCAGCGGCAGAACCTTAGGCCACGTCCCCGTCGTGCGTGTCGGCGGTGGGGGCGATCAGGCTTCTCACGCGGTGTCGAAGCGGCGGCGGGCGGTTTCGATGTCGCCGAGGTAGCGGTGGGTCCAGTCGCACATGCTGTCGACGGTGGCGCGCAGAGCCCGGCCGGGTTCGGTGAGGGCGTACTCGACGCGCGGAGGCACGGTGGGGTGCACCGTCCGCTCGACCAGGCCGTTGCGTTCCAGCAGGCGCAGGTTCTGCGTGAGCATCTTGTGGCTGATGCCTTCGACCTCGTTGCGCAGTTCGGTGAAGCGCAGTGTGCGGTCGCCCACCGCTTCGATGATGAGGAGCGCCCACTTGTTGGCGATGTCCGTGAAGATCTCCCGTGCCAGGGAGTCCGCCCGTGTCACATCCGCCTCGTCCTTGGCCGAGCCTTCGACCTGCTTGGTCACCATGAGGTTCCCCAGTCACCCAGAAGTGCGTTCTTCCATGTCAGCGCTCACTCTCCTACGGTTCCCCAGTAACCACAAGAGAGTGAGAAAGGGAGAAACATGTCCGTCACCCTGCTCAACCCCGAGGGACTGCCCACCGTCGACGCCTACCGGCAGGTCGCGATCGCATCCGGCTCGCGCACGGTCTTCATCGCCGGACAGGTCGCCTGGGACGCCGACGGAGTCACGGTCGGCGAGGGCGACCTGGCAGCTCAAGTCGAGCAGTGCTACCTCAACGTCGCCACCGCCCTGGCCGGTGCCGGAGGGTCGGTCGACGACCTGGCGAAGCTCACCGTCTATGTCGTCGACTGGACGCCCGAGAAGATGCCCCTGCTCATGGAAGGGATTTCCCGGGCGGCAGTGAAGCTGGGTGGGGTACCGATGCCGCCGGCCACGCTGATCGGCGTGGCGGCGCTGGACGTTCCCGAGCACCTGGTCGAGATCGAGGCGACCGCAGTGCTCGACTGAGGTACCCAGAACCCGCAACCGAGCAAGGCAGGCCGGCCGTCCGGCCGTCCAAGGCGAGCGGCGCAGCAGATGGCCGACGACGGACGCCGCCGCCCGTACAGGCTCGGCAGCCGCGGAGCGGAGTACTTCTGACCTCGTCGGCACATCGGCGCGCGCATCTGCTTCCGACCCACGCCCGCGGAGACGACCTGTAATCCGTCGGTGTGGCGAGGCGGCCGGTGCCGGCCCGGGCCAGTCGGGCCCGGGGGCTGCCAAGGTCAACCGGGTGCGGCCAGCCATGGACCGGAGCCCGTTTGAGGCTGTTGAGGTTGGCCATCGCGGCGTCAAAGCTGACGTGAAGTCCTTCGACCTCGCCGAGCCGGCCGTTGGCGGGGGAGCGCCCGGATACCGGCCCCGCTGATTCTGTCACCGAGCGCGTTCGGCTTGGCGAAGGCTGCGGAACACTTCCGCGGTGGTCCATCCGCGCAGCGTCGCGTGAATCGATGAGCGGAATGCGGCCTCGGCCGTGGTGGCGTCGAGGGCCCCGGCCAGTTCGAGAGTCACGAGCCCGTGCAGGGTCGCCCAGATCGACAAGGCGATCGCCGTTGCGTCGCCGGCGAGGACGGACGCCGTCAGGGCGCGGTCGATCGCCGCGAGGAGCGGACGGATCGGGTCACTGGCACCGACCTCTCCCGACGGGTCGAAGGACTGCACACCGCCGAACAGCACCGTGTACAGGTGGCTGTGTCCGCACCCCCAACGACGGTAGGCGACGGCCAGCGCGTAGAGGTCGGCGAGAGGGTCCGCTGCGGTCTGTACCTTCGACAGGTCCTGGAACAGGCCGGCGACTGCTCTGTCGCGCACCGCACCGATCAGCCCGTCCTTGCCACCGAACGGGGAGTACACCGCCGTCGTTGACGCCTCGGCGGCAGCGGCCACGGCGCGGACCGTGACCGACTCTCGCAGACGGGTGGCGAGCATCTCGGTCGCGCACTCCACCAGCCGCTGGGACTCGCCCTCCATCGCCCCGCAATTGGGGCGCTCCCGGACCCCCGCGATGCTGCTGATCGCCGAGTGCTCCTCCCAGGTCCGTCAATGGGCGACCGCCGTGCTTGCCAATGACCCCGCCATCCAGCGCACGCAGTACATGCCCGGAGTCGGACACCACATGTGGAACGGCCTCGACAACAACGACCAGGCCGTCTCCGTCGTCACTGCGTTCCTCCAAGACAAGCCGGCCCCCTGCCGAACTACCCGACCCGCGACGAGATCCCCACCTTCCTGCGCGACCACAATGAAGACGTTGCGGCCCTGCACCGGCGTAGGCCGGCGAACCGGCGAAACCGAGAAGCCGCCTGGGCCCTGCGCGAAGTGCAGCCAGGACGAGACTTAGAGGGCATCCGATCTAGGCAGTAAGTGTTGAGGGGCCGTTGCTGGTGACCACTGCGGTCGGCGCCAAGAGGGTGACACAGCCTCTGCGCTCCCCGGCTCGGAAGGGTTTCTTTGATGAGATAACTGCGTATCTCCGAACAATTCAGTGAAAAGAGGCAACTCGTGGCTGATTACATCCTTGAGCCGGAGGCGCAGACGTTCGCGGACGCGACTGCCAGCCCGCCCTTCCTGTACGAACTGGGTCCGGAGGGCGCCCGCAAGGTGCTCGACGACGTTCAGGCCGCGCCGGTCGCCAAGGTCGAGGTCGGCGAAGACAAGTGGTTCACGGTGCCGGCCGAGGTTGGCGACGTCCGAGTCCGCCTCATCAAGCCGCTAGGAGCGGCAGGCCTCCTGCCCGTCATCCTGTACATCCACGGAGGTGGTTGGGTCCTCGGCAACTCGGGCACCCACGACCGACTCATCCGCGAACTGTGCGATGGCGCCAAGGCCGCGGTCGCCTTCGTCGAGTACGACCGCTCGCCCGAGGCCCGCTACCCCGTGGCGATCGAACAGGCGTACGCGACCGCACAGTGGATCACCAAGAACGGGACGAGCGAAGGCCTCGACGCCAGCCGCATGTCGGTGGCCGGCGACTCGGTCGGAGGGAACATGACGGCCGCCTTGGCGATCATGGCGAAGCGGCGAGGTGACGTGAGCTTCGTGCACCAGTCGATGTACTACCCGGTCACGGACGCCGCCCAGGACACTGCCAGCTATCAGGAGTTCGCCGACGGCCCGTTCCTCACTGCCCGGGCCATGGCGTGGTTCTGGGACTCCTACATCCCCGGTCGCGAGCAGCGCGACGAGATCACGGCCTCGCCGCTGCGGGCCACGCTGGACGACCTTCGCGGCCTGCCCCCGGCCCTCGTGATCGTGGACGAAAACGACGTCCTCCGCGACGAGGGCGAGGCCTACGCTGCCAAGCTCACCCAGGCCGGGGTCCCGACCACGAGTGTCCGCTACAACGGAATCATGCACGACTTCATGATGCTCAACCCGGTCCGCCCCACCAAGGCCGCGACGGCAGCCATCGAACAAGCCATCCACGTCCTGCGAAAGGCACTCGGTACCACGGTGGTGGGCTGAGCAGCACCTCCGACCGGTCGGTGCAGCCGCCGGGTGCTCGCCGCTCCCAAGGCCCTGGTACCCGGGATCACGGTGGTGCTCGCGCGGCGCCGGCTTTCGAGAGTGAGACGGCGAGACGCTGCTGCGGCACTACCCATGCCCGGAGCGGTGGTCTGCGCGGCCAGGGCGAGGGCTCCCTACCCGGCGGCCGGCATTGCCGCGAGGCGAGGACCTGCCCGAGGTGCCGGGCCTGGGCGCGCGCCGGGCCGAAGCCATCGCTGTACGGGCCGAGCGGCGCGGGCGCGGCGTGCCGTTCGGCTATGCGCCCCCGTCCGACTGCGAGGAGTACTCCGCCCGGCTGGAGGCGGGTTCTCCGGCAGAGGTGTTCGACGGGCAGGTGGCGATCCCGGTGGAGACCTCCCGTTGCGGCTGGTGGGCGGGAAGCAGCACTGCACCACGGGCAGGCTCAACGGAGGGATGGTCCCTCCGAGAGCCGAAGCCCCGACGGCGCCCTCGCGCAGACTCCGTCCACGGCCGCGCCGTACGAGCAGCTGGATGTCGAAGTCGTGCACAAAGGCATCGGCCAGGTCCCGCGCCTGGCACGCTCGGGCGTAGACCGCATTCAGCCGGGCATCGAGAGATCTGAGCACCGCCGCCCTGCGCCGCACGGACATGCGTGCTGCCTGGGCGCGAGCATGTTGCGGCGCGGAACATGCCAAGACCGGACGACTGCCGCTGTTCCTTCCCCCATTGCCCCGACAACTCGGCCCAGGCCAGAGGGGCACTGGTGCTCGATCCACCTCGAGCCCGTCAGCCTGCGAACCGCAGGCCTGGCCGGAGCCGTCGGGTGCTTCGGACATGAGCTTCTATATGCCATATTGCGGGCAGTACTCCCTGCGGAAGGTGTGTCATGAAGTGCGCAGTCATCGGCGGTACGGGGCTGATCGGGTCGCAGGTCGTCGAGATCTTGAACGCCTCCGGGCATGAGGCGGTGCCGCACGCGCAGTCCACCGGAGTCGACGTCATCAGCGGCCGGGGACTGGACGAGGCGATGGCGGGGAGCGACGTCACCATCAACCTGACCAACTCCCCGACCTTCGACGAAGCCTCCCTGGCCTTCTTCCAGACCTCGATGGACAACCTTCTGGCCGCGGCCCAAAAGGGCGGCGTGGGCCACTTCGTCATTCTCTCGATCGTCGGCGTGGATCAGGTGCCGGAGTTGGACTACTTCCGGGCCAAGGTGCTCCAGGAGGACATCCTCAAGGCCGGACCGATCCCCTACTCGATCGTCCGAGCGACACAGTTCATGGAGTTCATCGACGCGGTCCTGTCCTGGACTGCCGACGGCGAGACCGTCCGGCTGCCCCCCACGCCGATCCAGCCGATCGCCTCCAAGGATGTTGCCCGCGCCGTGGCGGACGTCGCCGTGGGAACCCCGCTGAGGGGTATGCGCAACATTGCGGGGCCCGAGGTCTTCGCCCTGGACGAGCTCGGCCGGATCACCTTGTCCCACAAGGGCGACAACCGCACCGTCGTCACCGACCCCACTGCCGGCATGTTCTCCGTCGTCAAGGGCGACGTCATCACCGACAAGGACGCCCACCTCGCGCCCACCCACTATGCCGACTGGCTCTCCTGACGGTGCTCGCGTCCTCCCGAGAGGCCAGACGTACACAGCCAGGCCCCTGGGCTCATGAGCCGATCTCCCTTCTACGCCCCACCGCCGTGAACGGGGCGTTCCAGCCGACCGGAGTGCGCCTCGCCGCGGGGGCGGGCGAGCGGCCAGTCCGCCGCTTTCCCGGCCTCGCTCCCTGAAGGAAGGCGGTGATATTGCGAGGGCAAGTCCTCTACCGTGGCGGTAGCACCTGCCGCAGGAGGAGCCGATGAGCGCGCAGCACGAGTACACATCCGCCCCCGCCGTGGCGTACGCGCCCGCGCCCGGTGCGCCGGCTGAACTCCTTGCTCAGCTGCGCGCGGACCGTCGTGCGCAGCACTGGGTGCCGGCATTCGAGAGGGAGTGGGCAGCGGCGTTGGACGAGTCGCGGCGGACCTTCTCCCTGAACACCCTCTACGAGGTGGTGCAGGTCTGGCAGGCACGCCTGGCTTCTGCCCCAGCGGTCGACGCGTTCGTGGCTTCCGGCTTCGACGAGACCGGTTTCGTGGACATGGACGAACTGCGGGGCCGCCGCCGGTGAGCATGCGGCCGTACGCGGTTCGCCTCTCGGCACAGCCCGCGAAGGTCCTTTCCGCGCTCCCCGAGCACGCGGAGGAGATGGTCCGGGACCTGCTCGACGCCGCGGCGGCCGACCCGTGGGGCTTTGGCCAGTGGGACCCGGGCGACCCCGAGGGCGAGGATGTCCGTATCGCGTCCGCGGGCCGGCTGTCCGTCATCTACTTCGTCAACCAGCCGCTGCGGCATCTGTCCGTCCTGGACATCGTCTGGCTCGGCTAACCGAGCCGAGTCAGCGCGCCCACTCCACCCCGAGCCGGGCGAGGGCCGCGAGCTGGGCTTGGTCGAGCCGGTCACGGCGCCGCTCACCGCGATCCCCCTGGGCCAACCGTAGCCGCCGATGGCGATGCAGGGGTTGCTCGGGCGTGGCGCCAGATGCGGCCAGGCCGGTGGGTGAAGTGGTCAGCGCAGGGCGACGGCCGCGCCGGTTCGTACGGTGGCGATGTTTTGACGGCGAAGCCGTGGCTGGTGTGGGCAAGTGGTGCCGGGGTGCACCGGAGTGGTGGGTCACCACTCGACGGCGCGTCCGTCGACGGTCGTTCCGGGGTAGAGGTGTTCGGCAGTCAGAGCCAGGATGGTGGGATTGATGCGGTCAAGGTGGCGCAGCAGCATCAAGTCGGCGAACTCCTTGGCGTGGCGGGCAACGGCGGCCACTTCCTCGGTGTCCTGCAGGTACTTGCGGGTCTCGTCCAGGTGGCGGGGGTCGTCGTCGTTGGCGGGGTTCTTGTGTCCGGCGACGACGGCGCGGGGGTGGAGCGCAGCGATTTTGTCGATGGCGGCGATCCAGTCCGCGCGCCGCTCGGCCAGCGGCCGGGCCTTCTCGCCGCCGGCGAGGTAGGGGTGGACGCCGTTGTAGACGATGTCGCCCGCCACGACGAGGCCGAGGGACGGCACGTGCACGAACGTGGTGTCCGGTCCGTCGCTGTCGCCGGCCTCGACGAACCGGACCTCCTCGCCCTCCAGGAGGAAGGTGTAGTCGTCGATCACCTCGGGCAGCACGATGTCCTTGACGATCTGGCCGGGAAACTGGCCGTTCCAGAACGCCATACGCTTTCCGGCGGTGAACTCAGCCAAGGCCACGGTGCCCTCGGTGGCGATCATCCGCGCGTTGGGGAAGTGCTTGGCGACCTCGGAGAAGCCGAACCAGTGGTCGCCGTGGCCGTGGGTGGCGTACATGGCGACCAGGTTCTTGCCCGAGGCCAGCACCCACTCGGCCACCTGCCGGGACTGCTCCTCCAGGTGCGGGGCGTCGATCAGGATGGCGTCCCGCTTCCCGTGGATGAGGGTCGCCGACATGGGGGACCAGGCCGGTAGCGGCCGGACCGAGGAACCGTCGGGCAGGACTGCCCGGGGAGGAGGGGTGACGAGGACGTCGTATGCGAGAGCCATGATGGTCTGCTTTCTATGCTTTTGACACTTGGTTCCTTTGTTTGCCGGGAACACCCGGAAATATTCCAGCCTGGGGTCGGTGGCCTCGTTGCCGTCGAGGCCGCGGGAGGTCACATGTCGTGTTCACCCGGCGTGTGCCGTGCTGCCGTGTGCCGTGCTGCGCGCGTTTTCCCCCGGCCCTGTGGCATACCGTCCACTGTCAGTGCCGTGCGGGCTCGCGGTCACGGAACCGGCGCCGGCGCCGGTACGGCGGCACGCTGGTGGTTGCGGAGCGTGATCAGCTGTGGCTCGCGCGAGGCCTGGCCTCACAGTGCCGCCCTCGCCTTGCGAGACCTCGGCGAAAGGCCGAAGCTGAACGTGAGGCATGCCTACCGACCAAATGGACCGAGCACAGACGGCCGTGGGGTTCGGCCACCGCGGCCCGTTCAGGGAGCGGATTCCAATGAGGCTTGTCGTCGATCTCAACCGGTGCCAGGGGTTCGCGCAGTGCGTCTTCCTCGCTCCGGACGTCTTCGCCTTGCACGGGGAAGAGGCCCTGCTGTTCTCCCCCCGCTTCGACGAGGCACAGCGTGACCGGGTGGCGAAGGCTGCCGCAGCCTGCCCGGTCCAGGCCATCCTCGTCGACTACTCCGACGAGCCGACGAACCGGGTGGAGCCCCATGTCCGCTGAACGGGACGTCGAGGTCCTCCGGCGCCAGGGCCGCATCGTCGTCGTCGGCGCTTCGCTGGCCGGTCTGCGCGCGGCGGAGACCTTGCGCGAGAAGGGTTTCACCGGATCGCTGACCATGATCGGCGACGAGCCGTACGAACCCTACGACCGGCCGCCGCTGTCCAAGCAGGCGCTGCTCGGACGGGCACGGCCCGAGGACACCGCGCTGCCGAGGCGGCGCGACATCGACGCCGAATGGCGTCTGGGCGTCGCCGCCGAGGCCCTGGACCGGGAGGCCAAGCAGGTGCGCCTGGCGAACGGAGACACCGTCCCCTACGACCGCCTGCTGATCACCACCGGGACCAGAGCGCGCCCCTGGTTCCACCCGGAGGAGGCCGCACTGGACGGAGTGTTCGTGCTGCGTACCCGCGACGACTCCGCCCGCCTGTACCGGAAGCTGACCGGGGGCGTATCCCGGGTGCTGGTGATCGGCGCCGGCTTCACGGGCTCGGAGGTCGCCTCCGCCTGCCGGGAGTCGGGACTCGAGGTCACGGTCGCCGAACGCGGCCCGGCACCGCTGGTGGGTGCGCTCGGCGGAGTGATCGGCGCCGTCGCGGACCGGCTGCAGCGCAAGCACGGAGTCGACCTGCGCTGCGGCGTCAGCGTCACCGCCCTGGCGGGCGACGACATGGGACGACTCCGGCGCGCCCATCTGTCCGACGGTTCGGCGATCGACGTGGACGTGGCGGTCGTCTCGCTCGGTGCCATGCGGAACACGGAATGGCTGGCCGGTTCGGGGGTGGCCGCGGGCCCGCGGGGCATCGCGTGCGACGCCGGATGCCGGGTGTTCGACGTCAACGGCATCGTCACCGACGACATCTACGCCGCCGGGGACGTCGCCCGCAGCCCCCACCCGCTGTTCGACTACCAGTTCCTGGCGCTGGAGCACTGGGGCAACGCGGTCGAACAGGCCGAGATCGCCGCCCACAACATGATCTGTGCAGGCCCGGAGCGCCGTCCCCACCTGTGGCTGCCGATGTTCTGGTCCACCCAGTTCGGTGTCAACATCAAGTCGGTGGGTGTCCCCTCGATGGGCGACCAGCTGGTCATCGCCCAGGGGGCGCTCGAGGAGGACCGGTTCGTTGCCGTGTACGGGTACCGCGGCCGCGTCATCGCCGCGGCGTCCTTCGACGGAGCCAAGTGGCTGGGGTTCTACGAACAGCAGATCGCGTCCGGCGCCCCCTTCCCGCCCGACTACCGCACGGTCGACCGCCGGACCGAGACGTTGCAGCCGATCGACCCGGACTTCCCCGACCCCCATCTGTCCACCCACGGGCCCACCGTCACACTGACGGGCCACTCACCGAGCGAGCGGCGCGTCACGTTCGTTCCGTCGCATGCCTGATCACCGGCCTCGCAACGCCCGGAGCCCTCAGGAGTCACCATGACGTCCGGCAGCATCCTCGCGCAGATCACCGACTACGCCAACCGGGCCGATCCGTACCCGCTCTACGCGGAACTGCGCAAGCAACCGGTCAGGCGGGAGGAGGACGGCTCCTACCTGGTCAGCACCTACTACGAGGTACGGAGTCTGGCCAACGACCCGCGGCTGAGCAACGACACGAGCAACCGTCCGCCCGGATACGCCCGCCCCGGGCAAGAAGCGGCGGAGTCGGGCTTGCCGCCCAGCTTCATCTTCACGGACCCGCCCGTGCACGACCGGCTGCGCGAGACCATCAACCGGCCTTTCGGTCCCCCTCACAGCCCCGAATTCCTCGACGGGCTGCGCGGAGACCTGGCCAAGACCGTCACCGAGCTGCTCGACGCCTTCGAAGGCAAGGACCAGGTCGACATCGTCGAGGACTTCTCCTACCCCCTTCCCGTCACCGCCATCTGCAAGGTCCTGGGCGTGCCGCGCGAGGACGAACCGCGTTTCCACTCCTGGGCCGACGCCCTGGCGTCGTCCATCGATCCCCACTCCGGCGACGACGGCGGCCCGGAGAAGGCACAGCGGGCACGCCTGGAGATGGGCGCCTACCTGACCGATCTGATCGAGACCAAACGCCGCCACCCCGGCCCCGGGATCCTCAGCGCCCTCGCCCCCACCATGACCCCGGCTGACCTGGAAGCCACCGCGGTGCTGCTCTTGGTCGCCGGCCACGAGACCACCGTCAACGCGATCACCAACACGACCCTCACCCTGCTGCGCCACCCCGACGTCCTCGATCGGTTCCAGAAGGACCCGGACCTGGCCGTCCCGCTCATCGAGGAAGTGCTGAGGTACGAGCCCCCGGTCCAGTTCGTCCCGTGGATCACCGCCCTGGCCGACATCGACGTCGCCGGCACCACGATCCCCAAGGGCTCGCCCGTGTGGCTCATGCTGGCCGCCGCCAACCGCGACCCCCAACGCTTCGAGGACCCTGACCGGTTCGATCCCGACCGCAAGGACAACGAGCACCTGGGCTTCTACACCGGCATCCACTACTGCTTCGGCGCCCCGCTCGCCCGCATGGAACTCCAACTGGCCGTCCCCGAACTCTTCCGCCGGGTCACGTTCTCCCGCCTGCTGGAGGACCCGCCGCCGTACCGCGCCAACGCGGTGCTGCGCGGCCCACGCCACCTTCCCGTGGCAATCGAGGGCCTGACAGCCTGAGCGCCCTCGAGCTCGGTGGAGGTGCAGTAGCTCGTGGTTCAGGTCACTTCGCCGTCGTCTCCGGTGTTCGTGAAGTCGGCTGGTGGAGCATCTGGCGGAGGATGCGGGGGTGGACGAGCTTGAGGGGGGAATCCACGAAAGACAGTGACCTGAGTACCGCGGATGCCGTTTTCGGGTCATTTTCAGCGGCGGCCATGAGGCGGCGAAAAGAGGAGCCGAGAAGTCGAGCGCTGAATCCGTCCCGTATGAGGCTGTAGTCGCCTATCTTGGACAGCCACCAAGCTGGATAGGTTGCGTCGTGTGCCGAGGAGAAGAAGCGCCGAGCCAATGGCTTGGCGCCTTCCTCGGCAAGGCATTCGCCGAGCAAGATGGCTTCGCGGGCGGCCAGAGAAATACCTGCGCCGTAAACGGGGTTGACCGAACAGAGAGCATCCCCGATGGTCAGCAACCCGTCAGGGAAGCGCTTCAACCGGTCGTAGCGGCGTCTGACCCCGCAAGGGAAGCGGTACACCGCGATAGGATCCAGCGGTTCGGCGCGCCGCAGCTCTTTCATGACATCGGGAGGGGCGATCGTCGCGGCGAAATCGAGGAATTCTTCGTCGTCCACAGGAGTCCGGTGGCTACCGTAACTGTGGAGGGACATGACCCAGCTGCCGTTCTCCTGCGCCGCGAAGACCATCCCGCATGGCTGTGACGATGTGGCGCCGATCATGATGGCCCGGTCGGCGCCGAGCGCATCCGGCGGGAGGGCGAAATGCCGACTGGCGTAGGTGACGTTGATCCGCGTGCGCTCCTCGGGGGCTCTTTGATAGCCCATCTCCTCCAGCCAGGCTCCGCTTCGCGCACCGCGGCCCATTGCATCGACCACGAGGTCTGCCTCCAAAACCTCACCACCGGCTTCTCCGCCGCGTGGATGCAGGTCTACTCCACGTACGGCGGCTTCTCCCCGGGTGCCTTCAGTGACCAACCCTGCGACCTCGACCTCGTCGCGAAGGGACAGGGACGCCAGCTGCAGAGTGCGCTCGCGGAGCTGGGCTTCCAGGAACGGCCGTGATGCCATGATCCCGTCCACTCCTGCGAACCTCTGGGGCAACGTGTGACCGTGGTAGGTGATGCGGCTCTGACTGCCGAGCTCGGCGCTCACGGCACCGCCGTTCAGACACTGCTCGATCAGTCCGGGAAGCAGCTGCTCCATCTGTTGCGCCGCGTGTGTCAGGACGGCGTGGATGTGCGGACTCTGCGGGACCCCCCTTCTGCCACCACCGTCTGCGCCCCTCCCCTTGATCTGGTCGCGTTCCACCAGCGTCACTCGGGCGAAATGACGGGTGAGGACGGCGGCGGTGCACAGCCCCGCAATACCCGCGCCCAGTACGACGGCGTGGTCACGGACAGCAGGGACGTCAGCGCGACGCATCGAGACGACCTCCAACGGTCGACGGGAGCCGGCCTTCCGGCTGTTCAGGGCAGGTATTCGGTGCGGTCGGGGTGGAGGACCACTGTTCCGGAGGTGAGGCCGTTCCAGGTGTGACCGACGCCGTTGTAGCGGCCGGCGAGGTAGACCGAGCGCAGGTAGCCGGAGCAGAACATCTCCAGCCCCTCAAGGAAGGCGATGACTGCGGGTTCGGTGGCTGCGGGTGAGGCCAGAGTGGCGGCACGAGCGTCGTACAGATCGCGTTCGGCGGCCAGGATCAGTGCGCTCAGCCGATCAACAGCTCCCTGGAGGTTCTCGCCCGGCTGTTGGAGGAAGATCGTGATCGGGTTGATCGACGCATCACCGTGGAAGTGTTCGCGGCGATAGGAGAACAGGTCGTTGACCAGGAGGACGTGGCGGATCGCGACGTCGACGGTGGCTTGGAGGGCGGGGCAGGTGGCCAGCGCGTAGCTGACGTCGAGGCCCAGCGCGTACTCGATCAGGACCATGACCAGGCCGCGGAAGCTGGTGCTGCCGTGCACCTGCTGGTAGGTGTCGAAATCCGGCACGGTGCCCGCGGCGCGCAGGCTGTCTTCCTGCATGCACCCGTCGGCATATTCGGACACGGCGTGCAGGAGCCGTTCGCCTTGGCGCGGGCTCAGGTGCTGGCGCAACCGGGTCATCAGCTCCAGCAGCTCCCGCAGGACGTCGGGGGCTGTGCAGGTGGCGGCATCATCGGGAGAGACGGTCTTCAGCGCATCGAGGACGGGTTCCAAGAGGGCCCGGGTGGTGGAGCCGGTGCGATCGGTGGCGCGGACGTTGTCCAGCACGTTGTCGACGGCTCCGAAGAACTGCATGAGGTCGGTGATCAGGCCGAGGCGTTCGAGCGGGGTGTCGGGGTAGCACCACAGCGCGAAGCACTCCGCGTGCTCGGCGATGAAGAGATCCAGGGCGTCGTCGTCGGGCAGGATGCAGCGCAGGTGAGTCCGGCACCAGTCGGCGGTGCGCCGCGTCTCCTGCCTCGCGGCGGGGTGCAGGCGCGGTGCAGGCAGTCGTACGGTCAGGACCGGGAGGGTGAAGGCCAGAGGACCGTCCGGGTCTTCGCCTCGGGAGACGGCCGACGGTGAGACAGACATTGTTCCTCCTGCCATATCGGGAGTGGGACGCACTCCGGTACTTGGACAGCCATCAGCCCTGCGCTACGGCCAGTCCTCGGTCCGCACCCCCCCACACACACATGGACGAGAAGACGGCGGAGCCCACCGTGCAGTCCGCCACCGGCGTGACCGGCCGGGTCAGTGGTCACGGCTGGTCACCAGATGGGCCAAGGCCCGCAGTTCGGCTGCCGCGGTCCGCTCAGGCCGCGCGGCCGCGAGCTCCTCCAGCGCCTGCCTCGTGTGCCGTTCTGCCGCGCGCACTGCCCAGCTGCGCCCGCCGGCCTCCTCGACCAGGCCGGCCGCCCGCGCCACTTCCGCCATGCCGAGCGGCTCGCTCCCGGAGTACAGCCGGCCCAGCTCCCGCCCCGCCGCACAGCCGGAAGCGAGCGCCGCGGCGATCGGCAGGGACTTCTTGCGCGCTGCCAAGTCCGCCCCGGCCGGCTTGCCGGTCCGTACCGGATCACCCCAGATCCCCAGCACGTCGTCAATCAGCTGGAACGCAGCCCCCACATGCACCCCGAACGCCCTCAGACACTCCACCTGCTGCCCATCCGCGCCGCCTGCCACTGCCCCCAGCGCACACGAGGCGGCGATCAGCGCGCCGGTCTTGCCCCGCGCCATCGCCGTGACCTCCGGTACCGACACCGACGCCACCTCGCGGTCCTCCAGCAGCGTGTCCATGTACTCGCCGTCGATCAGCTCCTGCACCGCGCCCGTCAGCATGCCCGGCCCCGCCGCGCCCAGCGGCCCCGGAGCCCCGGCGACCGTCTGGACGGCGAGGAAGAACAACGCGTCCCCGGCCAGGATCGCCGCCGGCACCCCCAGCGCGGCCCACACTGCCGGCCGCCCCCTGCGCAGCCGGTCTCCGTCGATGATGTCGTCGTGCAGCAGGGAGGCGTTGTGCACCAGCTCCACCGCCACCGCCGCCGCGACCCCCGCATCACGTACCCCGCCCACCGCCTCACACGCCGAAAGCACCAGCGCCGGGCGCACCGCCTTGCCCGCCCGCCCACCCTCCAGCTCGGTGCCCGCTTGGTCCCACCAGCCGAAATGCACCCCCACCGGATGCCGGATCCCCACCGGCAGCCCCTCTACCGCGGCCCGCAGCGCCGGGTGCGTCAACGCTTCGGCATCCCGGAGCACCTGGTTCGCGTCCCGCACCGTACCCGCCGAGGACACCGCCGTCATTCCTATCGCCTTCCTCTGCCGGAAAACCGATGAGCCACAGCTCCCAGCTCTCGTCCGCCTCATGAGGCGACCGGGGACACCGATCTGCGCCGTTCTGCCATTGACCCGTGCACACCCACCAGCGGCAAGTGGGGGGCGGCTCAGCCGGCCCTCGAACAGCGCACCACTCGGCTGTACCTCCGTCCTCCCTTGGGCTTGGGCCTGACGCAGGGCATACCGCTGGCCCCAGTAGGTGGCCCCGTGCAGTGGCCTGAGCCGACGCGGCCGTCCCGGCGGGCTGGCGGCCCCGGGGGCTGGGGGAGTGGAGGATGAGCAGAGAATTTTTGGCCCCTGGCACCAGGCCTACGACGACATGATCATCAAGTAGCGCATGTGGCGCTGAGGCCGCCGGTGGAGCCGATGCTGGCGTAGGCTGGGGAAGCCATGCCGGGCCCGCCTGCGGTGCGGGCGGGGGGTGGCGTATGAGCAGCAGCTGGACGGACACCGGGCCCTGTTGTTCACCGCGGCCGGTCCGGGCGGCACGGCGGTGGTGCACACCCGTCGCGGGGCGCTGGTCCAAGACCGGTGGCCGGACCTGGTGGCGGCCGCCGAGCAGCAGTTGCCGCACGGCCTGGTCCTCGATGGCGAGCTAGCCAGGTGGGACGAGATGCGGGCCGGTTGTCGTTTGAGGCGTTGCAGCGCCGGGCCACCGCCCGCCCCCGCTGCGCCCGGGCCCTGGCCGGTCGGTGGCCGGCTTACTTTGCGGCCTTCGACGTCTTGCAGCTGGACAGCGAGGAGCTGCTGCAACGGCCCTACGCCGAGCGGTGCGCTCTTCTGGAGGCGCTGTTCATCGACTACGCCCTGACGGCCCCGTGGACGCTTGTCCCGACGACGACGGACCTGCCCAAGGCGCAGGAGTGGCTGGAGTCCTGGGCGGACGGACGTATCCGGGGTCGAGGGGACCGCGTCGCGGGTGGACCAAGGTCCGCCGCCGGGACAGCACCGCGGCCGTCATCGGCGCCGTCACCGGCACCCTGACCCGCTGCCCGCAGCTCCTCGTCCTTGGCCGCCTCGACCAGGCGGGCCGGCTGCGCGCGGTCGGCCGGCCCGTACCGCTGCGCCCGGAGGTGTCGCAGCAGGTCGGCGAGCACCTCGCCGCGGCCGGCCCGGGCCGCCCCTTCGAAGGGGTGCAATTTGCGGCGTCCTGGCGGACGGCCAGGGCGTCTTCCGGCACCCGCTCAGGTTTCAGCGGATCCGCCTGGACATGACCGCCAGCGACGTCCTGCCCTTCGGCCAGGGCCTCGCCGCGGCCGCTGGCTGACCGCCCCTACCGCGCTGCGAACGCAACCCTCGGGGGCCGGCACGGCTGCGCGCCGGACCCCGCTTCGAGTCCCCCGCAAGAGTGAATCCGGCCCTCGCGTACGCGTAGATGTGCGATTCGATGCGCGATTGGGGTGCGGTTCGTGGTGCGTTCGGTACGTGAGAGCTACGACGAGGGGCAGGCCGCGGCCCGGCTGCGAGTGCCTCTGGCGGCCTGGCGGCCTGGCGGCCTGGCGGTGGGCGGTCGGCGCGGGCCTGGTCCCGCCGGCCCGCAGACGCCCGTCCGGGGTTGGGTCGCGGGCGGCGGTGGAGGCCTGCGATCCGGAGCAGGTGCGCGCGGCCCGGCGGGGCCCGATCGTTGCCGGTGTGGCGGCGGACCGTCTGACGGAGGGCCTTGGGGTGCCGCTGCCGATCCTCCGGCCGAGGGCGACCGCCTCGGCGGTCGGCCGCCTCGTGAAGGCGGGTCTTGGTCTACCTCGGTGGGGACCGGCAGTTCCCCGACGTCCATCCGGACCAGGTGGCCGCCCTGACCCGCAGCCGGGACCTGCCCGCCCTCCTCGACCGGCACGTGCCCCTCGGCCCGGAGACCACGGTCCCCCTGCGCGACGCCGGGACGTCGCGCTCCTCGAGGTGGTCCGGCCCTCTGTGGAGTGGCGGGCCGTCGCACCGCCCGCGCGTGCCGCCGCTCCCCGCTCGCCAGCCTGTACCCACTCGCCCCGGGCGGCGACCGGCTGTTTCTGGCGGATGTGGCGCGGATGGCCAGGGTGGGCCGGGCCGCGGTCGTGAACTGGCGCCGCCGACACGTCGACTTCCCCGACCCGGTGGCCGGCACGGACGTCCGCCGCACGGGGCCGGACGTCAGTACTCCGCAACAAGCCGATCCCGGCCCGGTGACGAACCGCGTCCGGCCGTCGCCCCGGCTGGATCCCGGGGGCTACGGTCTGCGCGACGGCGGAACTCGTAGAGGGAGAAGACCATGAGAGCGGTACGGGGGCAGGCGGCCATGGCCGTCCTCGCGGTGTGCGGGATGCTGGCGCTGAGCGCCTGTCAGAACGGCGACGACCAGGTCGCCGCACCGGACGCGAAGCCCAGTGCGGCCGCACCGGCGGCGCCCACCGCCACGACCGCCGTGCCGGCCCCCTCGAAGACCGGCGCGGCGCCCAAGCCCTCGGCGACCTCCACCTCAGGGGGGAAGAATCCCCCCGCCCCGGCCCCGCCCTCCGCGCCGGCCTGCGGCGCCGACCACAGGATGCCGGTCTCGCCCGACACGATCGCCGTGCACCGCTACACGCCCGAGGGCGGCATGACCAACCTCATCGTCCAGCACGGCACGTACGGCTGCCCCGGGCGCTTCGAACCGTCGGGCGCGTGGACGTACATCCAGATCTCGGAGAAGGCCAAGATCACGGCGACGGCGCCGATCCTCCCCTCGGAGGTGATGGGCAAGCCCATCTCCACCAGCGAGCTGACCTCCTGGCTGGACACCCACCCGGACAAGGGCCTCCCCTTCCGCTACCACCTGAACGCGGAAGGGGTCATCGACACCCTCGACGAGATCTACGTGAAGTAGCCCGCTGCCGCCCCTTGCGGGTGGTCGAGGCAGTGGCGGTAACCGTCCCAGAGCCGTATGTGGAGGTCCATGGAAAGTGCGGAATTGGGCAGTGGCCCGGCGATCCGGAAGGGCTGGCCATGGCCGGTGACGGTCAGTCCCTTCGGTCGGCGTCCCACCAGCAGGTCGTGCTTTTGCGCTGGTCGGTGATGGCCTGGCGGTTGCGCTCGCCGGCCGTGCGGCCCACCGCCCGCCAGCCGCCGCCGTCGGGGCGTTGCCGAGTTTCTTGATGTCGACGTGGACCAGCTCGCCCGGCCGGGCCCGTTCGCAGCGGCGGATCGGCTGTCCGGTCGGGCGGTCCAGCCAGGCCAGCCTGTCAGGCCGTGGCGGACCAGGATGCGGTGCAGGGTCGAGGGCGGCAGCTCGAGGACCGGTCCGATCCTGGCCGGACCGAGCTTGCGGACGGTCCGCAGCCGGCTCACCCGGTTCCCGACCGCCGCGGGCGTGCGGTGCGGGGTCGTGCGGGGCCTGCTCGAGCGGTCGTGGAGCCCCGGCTTTGCCTTCGGCTCGCCACCGGCGGACCCATGTGTGGGCTGTGGGCCGGGATATTCCCCTCTCGGCCGTCACGTGGGCGATCGGACGCCCGGCGACGACACGTGCGACCAGGATCCGCCTGCCGTGGACGGTCAGCCGGGCGTTACGGTGGGACACGAAGACCTCCGTATGTGGTGTGGAGCCTAGACACCTCCACCACACCGGAGGTCTTCGCCATGATCAAGACCAGGCCGGCGTTGACAACGCTCGTGATCAATACACCCTGTGCCATCTCATGACATTGGTGCCTCGCGGTCAGGCTCGGCGGCGTAGGAGCTGAGGCGATCGGCGAGCGCGATGACGAGGTCGCGGAGTTCATCGGGGCGCTCGATGACGAACGGCCGGTCGAGTGAGGCGAGTACCGGGGGCAACCAGTCGAGCCGCTCCGCCCGCAGCTCGACGCGCAGCCAGCGCTCGGTCGCGCGGTCCTCGCCGGCCGCGGACTCGTGCTCCTGCAGGCTCGCGACGCTGGCCGGAACGTGGGCGCGGATCTGCTCAACTGTCCCGTGGATCCTCAAGGTCACCTCATGCCGGTACTCGGCCGTGGCGAACCCTGACAACACGCGCTGTGCCGGGCCGGGACCCACTGGCGCTTCGAATGAGCCGGGCAGGGTCCGCGCGTCTGCGATGCGATCGAGCCGGAAGGTTCGGTCCTCGCCGATCTGGGCGTCCTTGCCCGTGACGTACCACCGGCCTGCATGGGCGACGATCCCGTACGCGTGCAGCGTGCGTTCGCTGCGCCGTCCGTCGCGGTCGGTGTAGCGGATCGAGACCGGTCGGTGGTGGCGCACCGCATCGGCGATCGTGAGCAGGACCCCGGCGTCCGGGGTGTCGAACTCGCCGGTCTGATCCGTGAAGGCGAGGGCTTCCAGGAGGGTGTCGAGCCGACGGGCGATGCGCTTGGGCAGCACCCGCCGGATCTTCGCCGAGGCCGTCTCGCTTGCCGTGCGCTCCGTCGTCGTCAACCCTGCTCGGCGGCCCGCGACCAGGCCGAGAAGCACGGCCAGCGCCTCGTCGTCGCTGAACATGAGCGGAGGCAAGTGGCAACCGGGAGCCAGCCGGTAACCGCCGTAGCGCCCGCGCACCGATTCCACGGGCACGTCGAGGTCGATCAGCTGGTCCACATACCGGCGCACGGTGCGCCCTTCGACGCCGAGCCGGTCGGCGAGTTCGGCCACCGTCCGGGTGCCGCCCGACTGCAGCAGTTCCAGGAGTGTCAGCACGCGGCCGGTTGGACGAGGCATGTTGGCAGCCTAACGCGAATACAGGACCGATTCTGTCCACTATTTCTCCTAGCCTGCGACGAGCACGCCTCCAGCACAGCCAAGGAGATTCCCATGGAGTTCGTCTCGATCCGCATCATCACCAGCGACGTCGCACGCCTCGTCGACTTCTACGAGCGAGCCACAGGGGCGCGGGCGGCGTGGGCCACCGAGGACTTCGCCGAACTCCAGACCGCGGGCGCCACCCTCGCGATCGCCGGCACCCGCACCGTCCCGCTGTTCGCCCCGGGCTCTGCCCGGCCGGCGGACAACCACAGCGTGATCACCGAGTTCCTCGTCGACGACGTGGACCGCGTTCACCAGAACCTGACCGGCTTCGTCACCGACTTCGTCAACGAGCCCACCACGATGCCCTGGGGCAACCGGTCGCTGCTGTTCCGCGACCCCGACGGCAACCTCGTCAACTTCTTCACCCCCGTCACGCCGGAGGCCATCGAAAAGTTCGCACGCTGACGCCACGTGATCGCCCGCTGCGGCGTGCCGCACGGCTCCGGCCTCGGCGTCTACCGGTGGGGCGTGGAACGGACCAGTAGGACCTCTTGGAGCCTGTCCGACGGATCGCTCGGGGGGCACTGATGTGAGGCGCTGCCGACGCGGACTGTCCCGGGTTGCATCGGGAGGGTTCAATACCGGGGTGGTGAACTGGGCACATGTGCGGGACTGCAGATTCGAGGTCGAGCGCATACCTCAGCTCTTGGAGCGGGTGAAGGTCCAGGATGACGCCGATGCGTGGGCAGAACTCGGATGGCGACTGGTCCTGGAGCACGACCTAGTGTCCCCGGCCGGCTTCGCCGCCCTGCCGCAGTTGGTGCGCTTGGCGCCACGCAGCACCGAGGCACGCGCCCTGGCAGGGAAGATCCTTGAGCGGGCGGCCGGGCGACACGGCCACGACGATCTGCTGGCAGACTGCGCTGGCGCCATCGCGGAATTCGGCCGGGTGCTCGATGAGCACCTGCGCTTGCGCCCGGCCGACTACCTCGTGTCCTTCCGTGCCCTGCTCGCGGTTGCGGGTGAGTACCACTGGGCGAATGCCCTGGAGGGGTTCACGGACGACATCTATCACGTCACCTGTCCCCACTGCGGAGCATGGATGACCATCGCCATCGGCCAGTTCGGGTGCTACTCGCAGGTGTGGCACGGAGCGGAGGAGATCCGGCGCGAACTCCGGCCCGCGGTGGAGACGGAGCTCGCCGGAACGGGCCGGTGGATGCATCAGACCACCCTCCGCGACGGCCAGGACGCGCTGGCCAGGGGAATCAGCTACCTGTTCGGCACAGCGGAGTGTCCTGACTGTGCCAGCCTCTGCAATGTGGCGAAGGAGTACACCATCGACAACCGCCCAGTCATGCTGTAGTCCATGGCGAATCCGAGTGGCACCGCCGAACAGTCACTGGTGTAGCCACAGCCAGATCGCGGCGAGGGTGACCCTGCCGTGGAACAGGTAGGCCCGGCTCTCCTCAACCGGGCCGCGGCCGTCCGCCTCGAGGCCGGCCGCAGACCTCTCTCTGTCTATGACGAACTGACCGGGACACGACCCTTCACCCACCCCACCCCGCAGGAGCCCCGCCCACCAGGCCGAGGGCTTGGCCCAGTACGCCAGCAGGGCAGACGACGCGAAGTTGGGCTACCTCGACTTCCGCGACCTCGTCCTGGCCGAAGAGCTTGCCGTTCGCGGCGACCGCCGCTTCCGCCAGGGCCTGCTGCTCTCCGAGCTGCCGCACCACAAGACCTTGAACGAGTACGATTTCGCCTTCCAGCCCGAACTTGATCCCCGCGAGATCAAAGACCTGGCCACCCTCGCCTCCGTCGACGCCCCCAAGCCCACGCGGTCGCTTGGCAGGGGGGAACGGGGTCGCTCACCCCTCGACGTACAGGAACTCCGGGCCGTAGGTCTTGCCGCTGCCGTCCGGCAGTTCCATCTGCACAAGCTTCCGCGCCTCTGCACGCATCTTGCGCATGCAGTTGATCGCCGCGGGCAGCATTTCCGAGTCACCCGTCTGCCAAGCTGCCTCCAGTGTCCGCAGCATTGTGCTGAACTGTTTGTTGAACGCGCTGAGCACTTGCTGAACTTCGGGCGTGGGCGCGTTCGGCCCGCTGTTGGCCCACCCGCCCTCGGGCACTCTCGCCATGGGGGAGGCCGGGGGCAACAGGATGTCGTCGCCTTTGAAGTCCCACTTGACCGGGTCCTCCGACACCTTGATCAGTTTCTTGCCGTGGAACATCTCCCGGAAGACGTAGAAGTGCGACAGTTCCCCGGGTGTGCCGGGGAAGGGGTTCTCGGGTGAGGCGGAGGTGCCCTCGCCCTGCTCCTTGATGATCTCGATGGCTGCTCGGACCTTCTCGATGGTGTCGAGCGGAACGATCTTGTTGCCCTGGCCGTGGCTCTCCAGGGAGAATTCGATCTGCCGGTCGCCGCTGATCAGATGCTGCTGAGTTTCGAACACCTCCGCGATTGCGGTGTAGAAGGCCCCGATGGTCGCGGAGCCGCCGGACCGGGCGACCGGATGCTCTGGGCATTCGATTTCGGAGAACATCTCGACCGATTGTTTGGACAGACCTTCGAGGAAGACGAGGAGATTGGGACGCACGCCGCCCGGCAGCGGATGCTCGTACTTCGGCACCACCTTTGGATCAGCGAGGATCGGCGTTCCTCCGATGGTGGTGAGCATGTTGCACACGAGTCCCATATGGGTCATCTCGTCGAAGATGATTTCCCGGATGTCTTTCGCGATCGCCGCGCTCGGCTCCTTGACCGACCACAGGGCGCTCGCGTACGGGCCGATGGTCGCGATCTCCACCATGATCGCCTGCTGAAGGGAGTTCTTCAGCCACTCCGCATCGCGCTCCGCGGGCAGGACTCCCATCAGCTCGACGATGGCATTGCTCTGATACTCCAGGACCTGGGCCACGTCACGCCTCTCCTCTGTGTGTAGACAGCAAGAAAGCCGTATCCGATCAGCAGGTCGGTCAGGGGGTGCGCGCGCGAAACGCGTTGGCGCTTCACCCGATCGCGGCATCACAGCATGCGAATGGCCCTTCATACGGACACGCCGCAGATGTGACGGACGCCATGGCGCTCCTGCTGGTACGTATAGGGAGAGTCAACTTGGAGGTGGTGCTGTGGTGCGTGCCGAGTGGGCATCAACTCCCCGAGCCCGCGAGAGCTGAGCGACTACGTCCAGGCGCTCGACCCTCTGCGCGTACGTCCGGCGCCGATGCGGCGACCTGACCGGCTGCGACTCCCAGGCCCAGGCCGCGCTGCACAGCAACGGCTCCGACGACCCGTGAGCATACGACAGCGGCCAGATCACCCTGGTGACACTCAGTACATGCCCTCCCCACGCCACGGGCGAGCCACGACAAACACCCGAGCTGATCGGGAATACCACGCTGAACAGCATTATCCTGATGGAGGTGTACGGCCAGCATGCGCACGCCCGTGTTCGAGCTCCATATCCGGCCCATGTTCCGCGCCACCGACAAGGCCCATATGGGATTCGCAGTCGACCTGTGGGACTACGACGATGTCGTCGCGAACGCCGACGACATCCTGGAGCGGCTGCAGAGCGACATGCCGCCCACAGAGACCGGCGGACTGTGGCCGGAGGAATGGGTCACGCTCTTCAAGCGCTGGAAGGACGGTGCCCGCAAGCGCCTGGACCTCGGCACTGCCGCCTTCGCCTTCCAGCAGACATCCGCGAAGACCACCATCACCGCGACCGGCACCTTTCCGGCCGCCGACGTCGAGGGCTGGCTCCAGCTGGAGAGCGAGACGGATACCTCGAAGACGTACGTCCTGTACTTCGAGGCCCCGGACACCCCCGTAGGCGGCACACCCCAGGTCTTCACCCTGAAGGAGAGCTACCCCTCTACCGACACCCGGTCCGTCTTCATCCACAGCAGCTCCGGCACCCAGCAACTGCACTGACAGCGCCATCCAGCCCCAGGCCCTGGGTGTAGGAGCGGAGATGTGCCGACAGGAGTCCGGACGCCGCGTCGGCGTCCGGCGGCGGAGCGGGCATGACCCGGATACGCCAGAAACCCGCCACGGGGTGATCTTGGTTACTGGTCGAGGTTGCTGACGCGGTTCGCGTACTCGCGGCGGGCCTTGCGCTGTGCCGGGATCGCCGCGGCGTTGTCGAGGGGCTGGCAGCGGTCGAGGAGTTGGCGGTGTACCGCCGGGCTGGCACTGACACGCAGGGTGTAGGCCTGGCCGCGTCGTACGGTCACGCTCTGGTCGAGCGTGGCGCGCTCGGCGGGCTCCAGGTCGGCCGTGCGGAGGAAGTCGGCGACCTTGCCCGGCATATCGAGAGTGACCAGCAGCTCCGGGATTGGGGCGTCCTTGGCGGCGGCGGCGGGGCGGATGGCGCCGCGGCTGACGTCGTGGCCGCGCGCGAGGGAGGCGACGGAGCTGCCCTCCAGGTAGGCGGTGCGCACGGCGTCGGTGTTGTCGGCCGGGACGGCCGGGCGGCGTCCTTGTTGTCCTTGGCCTCGGCGGCCCGCAGTCTGTCGTAGGTGAGGTCGCGTTGGAGTTCGCCGGCGGCGGCGAGGGTCTGCACCATGAACTTCACGGTGGACAGCAGTGGGAAGTTCCGACGATTCCGTTGTCTGCTCGCACAGGGTTGTGGCGTCCCAGGTGAACGTGACTTGTTCGAGCGCTGCCGTGCCGTCGGTAGCGGGGCGCTGCTTGGAGGTGCGGCGGCCGAGAGCGTCGTACGCATAGCGCCATACGGTGCCGTCGGGGGTGGTCACCGTACGCAAGCGGTCTTCGGCGTCCCACTCGTGGCGCCAGGTATCCGGACCGCCATCGGACACCAGGCGAACGAGGCCCTGATGCCCCCACACCGCGACACCCCACGCCCCATCCCGGCGAGCAACTGCCCCTACGGCAGACCCTCCCCGGGCCTGCCGGCCCGCGCCGACCGCGGCTACACCCGCTTCCTCGCACGCACCGAAGACGGACCGCCCCGCCACGACGACGCACCCGCGAGGCCCTGATGAGCACCCAAACGGTCCTGCACGACCCCGCAGGTCTCCTCGAGGGCGGACTCCCCCTCGACCGCGCCACCCACGAGCACCTGGCCAAGGGCGTCCTCGGCTGGACCGGCGTGACTGGGCTACGGCCGGCGGACGTCCAGCGGATCGCGCTCCAGCTGACCGGCGCCGCCCGCGCGGTCGCCGGCGGCGTCCGCCGCACCGCAGCGCAGCTCCCTGCCGACCACCCAGCCCGCGCCCTGGCCTGCGTCGTCCTCGCCGAGGCCGACCGCGACCTCGTCACCGCCCCGCACGGCACACTCTGCTGCGCCCAGGGACGGGCCCGCCTCATCCGCGCCCGCTACGAGCGCCTCGACCGCCTCACCGAAGCCGCCGCACCCCAGCCCAGCAGGGCCTTGGGAACCACCGCGCCCGTCGCCGCGCCGAAACCCGGCTTCACCTCCATTAAGCGGCTGTGACCGGATCGAATGGGCTGAAGAGTGTGACAGCGGTGTACGGAACATGTCACAGGGCGCGCACCGCCGGGGTGCCCTTGCTTCCCCCTGAGCCCCATCGGTGGGACGTTACTGCTGCAGCGGCCCGCAGCAGGCCGTAGGGAGGGATCGGGTGGACACCTTGAGACGCCATCAACACCGCACCGGCAAAGGCAGAACCGAAGGAAGGACTCCGGGGATCGACGCGACGGGCGTACACAGCACGAACAGTTCCACCCGCACACCGCGGCGCCGCTGGGCGGCGGTGACCGCCACGGTGATGGCCATGGCCGCACCCCTGACCCTCGGTGCCGCGGGAGATGCGGGGGCGGCGGGGGACCACCCGATCGTTTTCACCCGCTACACCGCCGCAGCGCCCACGGAAGACCTCTACGCGATCTCTCCCAGCGGTGGCACGACCGTCAAACTCACCCACACCTCCACCGTCAGTGACGTGATGCCCAGCTGGTCCCCGGACGGCAAACGAGTGGCCTTCGTCCGCTATGGAGCCGGCGGCGCCATCGACGGCATCTGGACGATGAGCACCACGGGCAGCGACCTGAAGGCCGTCCCCGGCACCAAGGGCGCCTCCGACCCGGCGTGGTCCCCGGACGGAAAGCGGCTCGCCTACGCCAAGCCGGTCGGCACCCAGCGCGAGATCTACGTGGCCGACATCGACGGCACTGCCGCCACCCGGCTCACCCACACCGCCGCCGACGACCTCCATCCGACGTGGTCCCCGGACGGCAAGTACCTGGCGTTCAACCGCGCGGATGCGGCGGGAAACAGCAGGCTGATGAAGATCCGGCTGTCCACCCTGGCCCAGACGGCGGTCACCGGCCCCAGCTCCCACGACTGGACGCCCGACTGGGCATCGCACGGCGGCCGGATCGCCTTCAGCCGCGTGGACGCCTCCGGCTTTGCCCACCTCTACGTCGTCCGCCCCGATGGCACCGGACTCCACCGCGTCACCTCTGCGCGTTTCAACGACAAGTACCCCTCCTGGTCCCCGGACGGCAGCACTTTGGTCTTCACCAGAGGCGGCACCGACGACGCGGACCCCGAACACCTCTACCTCGTACGGGCCGACGGCACCGCACTGACCCAGCTCACCAAGATCGGCTCCCATGACCTGGAAGCCGACTGGCGCCCCTGAACCGCCAGGTATAGGGGTCAGTACCCCGACCGGGGGGTGCCCCTGTCTCTATGGTCAAGAGAAG
This sequence comes from Streptomyces sp. NPDC046876, assembly GCF_040645035.1. NCBI lineage: Bacteria > Bacillati > Actinomycetota > Actinomycetes > Kitasatosporales > Streptomycetaceae > Streptomyces > Streptomyces sp. NPDC046876. Next base: position 28,942 of record NZ_JBEYXK010000041.1, read on the forward strand.
CGGGGCTGCGTTGGGTCGTGGAGCCGGGCAGCATGGCGGTGTGTCTGATCTGCTGTGGGATGACGTGAGCTGTTTCTTCGACCCGGACCTCATGGGGTCGCTGCCGGACGTCCGCGTGCCGGATGCCTCGATGCAGGACTGGCAGGCGGTCCTCGATCTTGTCGAGGCGAGGGGCTGGAAGTGTCAGTACTCCGAAGGCGAGACCGTGCTGCCGGTGCCTCGGGCGGAGAGCGTGCTGTCCCGGCCGGCCGACGCTGAGGGCGCAGACCTGCGGGTCTGGCCGGTTGCCGATGTGCTGGCGATCTTCCGTTTCCATGACGACGAGGTCATCGACTTCGACGTTGACCTGCGGGAGTTGCAGGGTCAGGAGCGACTCGATGTGCTCTGCAGCTTCATGCGGGAGGTCGGGCGATGCTTGGGCAAGCCGGTCCTGATGGATCCGGAGGGCGACTACGGCCATCCGGTGCTCGGCTTCGATGTCGAGGCCGACCGAGTCGTCCTCCTGGCTGAGCCGCTGGTCACGTGACCGCGGCCGTCGGCCGGGATTCGTAGAAGGTCCCGTCGCGGAGCATCGCGAAGAGACGTCCGCCCGACCTCCGGCGAGGCAGAGCAGGGCCTGGGTGTGGTGCTTGCCCTGCGCGATCTTTTCTCGTAGGAGGCCCGCGATGCCGGGTCACCCAGGGCTGCGCATGCGGAGAGGAAGAATGCCCGTTTGAGCTGCTTGTTTTCCTCGTCTGGAGGGCTGTTCGCCGCGGATCGAAGACCCCGAACTGGGGGTCGCCGGGGCGAGGCCCGCGTAGGCGGCGAGGTGGCCGGCGGTCGGGAAGGTGCTGCCGTCGCCGACCTCGATCAGGATGCGGGCACCGGTCCTGACACCGACTCCTGGCATCGACTTCAGGACCGTTGAAAGAGGGTGGGCATCCAGGAGTTCCTCGATCCGCCCGGCCAGCAGATTCCGCTGGTCAAGCACGGCGGTCAGGGACCCGGCCAGGCTCGGGACGATCAGCGCGGCCGCCTCGGTCCCCGGAACGGTGACGGTCTGCTCGTCCAGAGCCGTGAAGATCTCCTCGACCAGCCGCTCGGCCATCCTCGGAGCCTTCGGGCGTAACAGCGTGACCAGCCGCCGCCTGCCGGCTTTGCGGATCTGGGCCGGTGACCCGAACCGCTCCAGCAGAGCGAGGACGGCCGGTGTTGCAACCGTGGCCCCGGTACTCGCTCCAGCGAAGGGTGGATCTGGGTCGCAGGCCGTGGAGCCGTCGCGACGACTCCGGTGGCCGATGGCCCGCAGCCTGTGCGGCATTGCGCGGGCGGCGTCGGCGATGATGAACGCGTCCTTCGCGTCCGTCTTGGCCTCGCTGGGACGATCCATCTGTCGGCAGGGCATCACTCAACGACACGGCCGGTGCCCGTGTCGAGCGTGGTTGACGGCAGACACGAAACGAATCTGCACAGTCGCCCCAGCATGCACCCACGTTCCCTCGCCGCCTGCGCTCGCGCACGTTCGCCGGCCGCCGGATACTCGATGCGGGCCGTATGCCTCCGCGCCGCGGCCCGGGTGAGGAAGGGCGTCATCCTTTCGGCCCTGACCGATATGGAGATTGCGTCATGCGCTCCCGAAGAAACCCGCTGACTCCCCTCGCGGCGGTCACGGCCGGCCTGCTGGCCGGGGCAGTGGGAACGGTGTGTCTGGATGCCGTCCATTACCTGAAGTACCGTCGCTCAGGCGGGACGGACAGCCCACTCGCCTGGGAATTCGCGCCGGTCGAAAGCTGGGAGAAGGCCCCAGCCCCGGGGCAGGTGGCGAAGCGGGTCATCGAGGGTTTCACCCAGCGCCGGCTTCCCGATGGTTCCGCCTGGCTCACGAGCACCATCGCTCACTGGGCCTACGGCTCAGCGGCGGGCGCCGCCTATGGCATCGTGGCCGGATCACTGCCCAGGCCTTCCCCTGTCTATGGCGTGCCATTGGGTGCCGCGGTGTTCGCCGGTGACTACATCACCTTGCCGATCACAGGGCTCTACAAGCCCATCTGGCAGTACGACACAAAGGTCCTGGCCTGGGATTTCGGCGCACACGTCGCCTATGGCACCGGCACCGCAATCACCTTCTGGCTGCTCATCCGACTCGGTACCGGCGCTGTCAGAGACAGACCGTAGCCGCCTGCCGGCCACGGCCATGCCCATGCCCACCACGGGTTTCTGCTGATGGGTACACGGTTCGCTTCGGTTCCGCTGCCCGGACATCAACAGCCCACGATCACGTCTGGTGGCCGGGCAGGCCCCAGCAGGCGTCGGAAATACCGGCCGGAGCCGAGCGCGTCGCACGCATCGCCGCCCGGGCCAGCCCGGCCGGCGCCGCCGTCCGGACCCCCGGCGTCGCCCGCGTCCGGCGGTGCGAGTCCCGTCGGGGCGGCATCTTGTACGCACCCAGGAGGTGGCAGTCAATGGACATGAAACTTGAAGTCGTGGTGGTGCCGGTGTCCGACATCGACCGGGCCAAGAGCTTCTACACGCGATTGGGCTGGAGACTGGACGCGGACGTCGCCCCGGACGAGAACTTCCGGGTAGTGCAGGTGACGCCGCCGGGCTCACCGGCATCGGTCATCTTCGGCACCTCGGTCACGTCCCAGACGCCGGGCTCAGCTCAGGGCTTGCACCTGATCGTGGACGACATCAATGCTGCACACGCTGAGCTGAATCGGCTCGGAGCCGAGCCAAGCCCCGTGTTCCACGACGCAGGCGGCGTCTTCCACCACGCCGGGACGGAGGCCCGCGTACCAGGGCCGGATCCACAGCGCACCAGCTACAGCTCGTTTCTGTCCTTCAGTGACCCGGACGGCAACGGCTGGCTTCTGCAGGAGGTCACCAGCCGGCTTCCGGGACGCCTCGATCCCGCGACCACGACGTTCGCCTCGGCCGAGGACCTGGCGAGCGCGCTGCGCCGCGCCGCGGCCGCGCACGGAGAGCACGAGAGCCGCATCGGTGCGGAGGACGAGAACTGGCCGGACTGGTATGCCCAGTACATGGTGCGTGAGCAGGCAGGGACCGAACTGCCGTTGTGACCGCACCGCCCTGCAGGGGACCAGGACCGGCTCCTCTTCGCAGTCGAACGTCGCGGCGGAGGAGGACGAGGCACGCGGCGTGGGCGCGGTCGCAGCTGTCCGCCGACGGACGCATGTGTGCAGTCGGACCGCGCCGGGCCGAGGGCCTCGGGGAGCCGGGGAGGGCGACTCGGCCGCGTGATCGGTCCGGGAATGACGTGCGTCGGGACCTGATGCGGGTGGTGCCTCGAGCGATGGTCGGCAGGCCACAGGCAGCAGATTGGCCCTCGTCCGGTACGGGTGGCCACGCACGCCGACGCCTTGCGCCCCTGACAGGGCTCACGTGGTGGACCGCGTGGTCTGGGCGGCCGCGGCCTGGGGTCCAGCCGAGGATTTAGTGATCTTGGGTTGGCGATTTGCCTGGGGTGGCAGGCGGAGGGGGGAGTGGCTACTGCTGCAGCCGGGGCGTCACGGTTGTCAGCCGGGCCCTGACCCCAGCGAGCCAGAGGAGGCCGAGGCCGCCTCCGCCGCCTCCGCCGCCACGGTGGCGGCGGAGGCGGCGAATCCGGCGAGGATTCCAATCGTCGCGAGGCGGGTGGTGAGTGCCCCGCCGCGCTGCCGGCGGGCGGCGAAAGTCCCTCCACTGAACACCCGTCCGGACTCGGCAGAGGACCCCGGTGATCACCCGATGGTGATCACTCCGCCGGCCTCCATGCGCTCAGGGGTCCGTCTTCACTTTGATATTGCCCAGAGCAGGATTGATGTGAAGACGGACTGCCGCGCGGGCGGCTCACTGGGACAGGCGGTCCCAGAACGAGCATTGGTGTGCGGAATACGCGTCGACAGGGTGGATCCCGCCCGGTTCCGGAGCCAGTGACTGCACCGACGGCCCGTGAGGTGACGAAGCACGGAGGGCGGGCCAGAGCGGGGCGTCGATGGTGTTCGGGTTTCCGGTATGCGCGAAGTTCGTCCAGTAGCCGACCATCCGGTCCGACAGGGCGCGCTGGCCGTCGTTCAGCGGTTGTTCGGTGGGGAACGGGGTGAACAGGAACGGCATCTCGAAGCCGTGCGCCGCGCCGTAGGGGAAGTCCGGGTTCGCCGGCAGGCCGGCGAGGACGGGAGCGTGCGGATCGTTGAACTCGTAGGCGTAGAGGGGGAGGCCGGGGGCGTGCGCCGCGATGGCCCGGCCGGCTGCCAGCGTGGTGCACGTGAGGGACCGATCGGTCAGCACCGCCGCCCAGGCCAGGGCGGGAGAGGGATGGTGTGCTGCCGGATACCGCGCCTCGACGGCCGGGGCCGCGGCCCCGAAGGCCTCCGCCAAGCGGGCTCGGTAGTCGTCCTCGGTGCGGATCGGGAACGCGGCGAGCGACAGGCCGACGAACATCCGCATCTCATCGTGGTTGGTGCCCAGGATGACCGGCAGGCGGTGGAAGCGTCCTGATGCCAACGCCTGGGCAGGTGCCACGGGCAGGAGCCCGTTGCCGAAGGCGGGCCGGTTGAAGGACTGCATCAGCTGCGCGGTGGCGAGACGATCTGTGCTTTGCCCGCGCAGGCACGCCAGAACCTCGTCCCCGCCGCCCGCTGTGCAGCCCAGGTGCCGGGCGGCTTCCGCACCGGCCGTCTGGACATCGGCCTGTGAGGCAAACGGCTCGTAAGCCGGTGTTCCGGGGGCGAGCGCGCCGCGCGGGAAGGACGTGTGGCAGGAACCGCTTTGGAGGACGGCCCGCTGGAAGAGTCCGGCGGCTGTCGGCGAGGTGAGGTGGGCACAGATGCTGAGGGCGCCCGCGGACTCACCGAACAGCGTGACATTGCGCGGATCGCCGCCGAAACGCCCGGCGTTCGCCCGCACCCAGCGCAGGGCGGCCTGCTGGTCCGCCAGGCCGAACGGTGGGGCGGCGCCCAGCCCGGAGTGGCCGAAGTAGCCGAAGATCCCCAACCGGTAATTGACCGTGACGACGATGGCGTCACCCTGGACTGCGAGACGTTCGGCGCTGTAGTCACTACCGGAACCGCCCAGGAACGCACCGCCGTGCATCCACACCATGACGGGCCGCTTCCTCGCAGCCGGCTCGGCCGCCGGCACCGTGACGTTGAGGTAGAGGCAGTCCTCCGAGCCGGTGACCCCGCTCGCACCTGGTGGCGGCATCTGCACACAGCGTTCAGCCGGCCTCGTCGCGTCCCGGACACCCTGCCACGCAGCGGCGGGCACGGGGGCACGCCAGCGCAGCGGTCCGGTCGGCGGCGCGGCGTAGGGAATGCCGTCGAAGGTGGTGTACGAGCCGTGGGACAGGCCGCGTACCAGGCCCTGCTCCGTCCGTACGACCGTACGGTCCTGTCTCCCGGAGCCAGGGGACCCGGGGCCTGCGCCGGCCGCGGGTGCGGCGGTGGCCGACAGCAGCGCCACTGCGCACAGCAGGGGGAGGAGCGCCACGCGGAGTCCGGCCTTCCGGTACGGGTGCGGTGCTGACATGGTCGGGGGCATGGGTACCACCGTTCTTGGTCGGGGACGGGACGGGACGGGACGCCACGAGACGTCGTGGCACGCGGCCACACCGGTCCAGGCAAGACGGCACGAGATCTGAGCTGCGAGAACGGTGCGGACCGACCCGTCGGCGATCAATACGCTAGAACCTCCCGCGCACTGGAGGTTCAAGGGACTGTGACGCAAGACACGTGGAGCATCGGTGAGCTCGCGGCCGCAACGGGCCTTCCCGTCAAAACGCTCCGCTACTACTCCGACAGCGGTCTGCTGCCGGTGGCCGCTCGCAGCACCGGCGGTCATCGGCGCTACGGCCCCGAGGCGTGGGAGCGGATCCGGCTCATCAGACGCCTGCGGGCGCTGGACACCCCGATCGCAACGATCACGCAGGTGGTCACGGGGGAGCGCACACTCGGCGAACTGGTGGCAACCGAGCTCGAAGCGGTGCAGGAACGACTGACCGAACTGCGGTGGCGCGAGGCCACGCTCAAGGCACTGGACGACTGCCCGGGCGAGGAACGGCTCCGGCGCCTGGAGATACTCTCCCGCGTGCAGCGGCTCCCGCAGGCGCACCGCACGCTCACTGATCACTGGTACCGCGAGCTGTCCGCGGCCATGCCCAAGCCCCGACTCGACATCATGGTCGCCATGCTGGCCCCCGCCCCACCGCAAGACCCCGTCCCCGCCTCGGCCCTGGCCTACGCCGAGCTGCACCTGCTCATTTCCACGCCCGGTTTCACCCGCTGGACCCAGGACCACGACGAGGAGATGAGGGACGGCCCGGCCTTCTACGCGGAGATCGACGAAGCCGCCGCGCTGACGGCCGCCGCTCTGGCCCAAGGCCTGCCGCCCGGTGCCGGCGACGCGGTGGACGCGTTCGTGTCCGCCCACGCGCGAGCCCGACGGGAGTCGGACACCCCCGCCTTCCGCGCACACCTCCACGGACTGGTGTCACGGTCATCCGGCTTCGACCCCCGACTCGAGCGGTACTGGGCCCTGGTCGGCACCGCTACGGCCGGCCGCGTCCTGAACATGACCGTGGCGCACCGATGGCTCACCGACGGCCTGTCCATGTCGATCGCCGCAACGAACACCCAGTAGCGCTGTACCGGGAAGGTTGCCGGGGTGGGCTGTCAGGCCGCGGCTGTAGGGGGCTGCCGCCCCAGCGGATGCCACTTCCGCTTGGGGTGCGCCAGGAGTTCAGCCATCCCACGGGCTGGCAATTCCACCCCATGCCTGCGACGGGCGAGTTGCCCCCCGCTCTCAGCGTCCGACGGGCAGCCACCGCGCGGCCGACCGACCGATACACCGGCGAGGTCGACATGGACGACGTTCTCAGCGCCGGCTGTGCCGCCCCCTTCCAGCCCTGGCAGCTCTCCTGACGCTGCCCGGCTAGAGGCCTGCGGAGCTCACGGGCGGGTCAGGATGCGTATCCGGAGCAGTTGGAATGAGGCCCGGCCGTACATGGCCCTCTTGAGGGCTCTGTCCGCAGTTCCGTGAAACAGCCAGGGGCCGGCAGGGTGCAGGATCGACTGTCATAGGGGCGTGGCAGAGTGCGCGGTCATGGAGACCGACACGTTCTGGCACGTCATCGAAGCCGCGCAAGCTGGGGCTGTCGCAACGGGTGAGCCATTTGACGAGGTTCTCGTCAAGCAGCTCGCGGAGAGACCGCGGCAGGAGATTCTGGAGTATGCGGAACGCTTCGACGAGCGGCACGACGCCCTGTATCGCTGGGATGTGTGGGCGGCCTCTTATCTCATCGGGGGCGGGTGCTCCGACGACAGTTTCATGGACTTCCGCGCCGGTGTGATCGCCTTGGGCTGTCAGTGGTACCAGCGCGTGGCCGCTGCCCCCGACAGCCTCGCTGCGCACCCTTATGTGGTTCAGGCTGCGAACGTCCGGGACCGTTCCGATGTGCTGTTCTACGAGGACGTGAACCATGTGGCCAGCGGGGCGTTCGAACGGATCACGGGTGATGCGGATGCCTTCTACGAAGCCTGGCGCAGTTTCCGTGGGGTTGGTACAGAGAGCGACAACGCCGCTCGCTTGAGCGTCTTCACCCGGTTTGCGTGTCCCACAACGACCCCGAAGCCCCAGGGGAGGGTCAGACCGGTGGTCACCACGTCGAGGTGCTGGCGGAGGAAGCCGGCGAAGCCCTTCATGGGCTTCGGTTGTCCTGCTCGGCCTGCCGGATCCACTCCAGCCATGGCTGTTCTGCAGTGCAGGTTCGCGAGCGAACCCACGCCACGCCCAAGGTCGTAGAGGCCGAATCGCCGCCGGTTCGCCGCAGGGGCTCTCCAAGATGACGGCGCCATCTTCGAGGGCGACATCGTCGCCGTGAGGAAGGCTGACACCGCGGACCACGGCGACATCGTGGCGGCCATGCTGGATGGCGAGGCCACAGTCAAGCGCCTGCGCCGGGAGAACGGCCAGGTCTGGCTCATGCCGCACAACCCGGCGTACCAGCCGATCAACGGCGATGAAGCCGTTATTCTCGGCAAGGTGGTCGCCGTCCTGCGCGCGCTCTGACTCCGAGCGCCCCGCGCCGCCGACGAGCTGGCCTCCCCAGCGGCGTACGAACAGCGGCTCCTTGACGAGCCCGTAGGAACGCCAGTCACTATCAGCACGACGACGGGACCCGACTTGACCCTGATGCCCGGAGCACGCGTGCCGGGACGGACCTGGACGGTCCGCCTCACCGGCCACGCCGATCACACCGTGTCCGTCACCTGCAGCACCGCCGCGTGCCGGATGCCGTCCCGCTCGAAGGACGCGACAGCCATGCGTCGCTTCGCCGCCGAGCACATCAAGGCTCACGGACGCCTCGCCGGTGCCCGCCCCAACGCCTCCTGCAGCTGCGGCGGCGCAGGGTGCACCCACCACGAATCCCGCGTCCACTGCGCCGGCACCAGCCTGCTGCTCCTCGTCCACAACCCGGCCATCGGCCGGGTCTGGACACTGGCAGAGGTCTGCCAGGCCTGTGCCCGGAACATCCCGCACATCACCATCCTGGCCACGGCCAAGCCCGCCCTCCCCACCCCTGCGGCCCCGGTTGTGGAGCAGCCGGCGCAGCGCGCCGCGGTGCCGGGCGGATTCTCCTCACCGGAGACCGCGTCCGATCCCTCACCGGCGCGCCGCCGCCCCCACCGCGCCCACCGTCAGCGCCACTCGCGGGGCTGAGAAAGGGCCGCCAACCCACTTGGAAGACGACCTGCTCGCCGGCTTTTCGGATGTGGCCGGTGCTCGGGCGGACAGGCCCAACCAGGGCGTGATTATCGGAGCCGTCTGATAGATCACCGATCATGGATGATCGATCTGTTGTCTTTGTTGATCACGATGTGCCCCTGCTCATTCCTCAGCCTGTTCAGCAGGGCGGACCGCCACGGGCGCGTGGGAGCGCGACAGGTTGTGGGGACGAGGAGAGTTCCCACGGACTCGCGCACAACTCGCTTGCGACACAAACGTGCCCGTGTCCCGCGCGCCATGCAGGGGTAACTTCCTCCGCCCAGGACGCCCTCGGGTCCTACACCCTCGGTCCTTGACCACCGTGTCGAAGAATGCCGTGAAGAGCACAGCCCGGGTGCCCGGGCCTGCTGCGCCGGGCAGTCGGGCTACGACTTGGCCTCGCGGTAGGCACTCAGCGCGCTCCGATCCACTTCGGCGAGCAGATCCTGCCGAGTGGACTCGGCAGTGTTCCGTGCCTGGGTCCATGTACGGGCGATGTCGACTCCTTGGGTGCGGAGGCGGTCGGCCAGTTCCGCCTCCGGCGTGTTCCTGAGGCCTTGGAGCCATGTCGCTGTGAGGTTGGCGGCAGGGTTCTCCTGGTAGCTGCCCTGGGTGGTCGGCTGGCGCAGCAAGCCGTCGCGTACGGCGGTCCGCCACGCCCGGTCACGGGCGTACTTGTCGGTCAGGCCGTCCAGGATGCCGAGAGCACGGGCGTTCTCCGTCGGAGGGAGGGAAAAGGCGGCGCCCGTCGCGTCGCCCGGGACGGCGGCGAGCTGCTGCGCCGCGTACCGGGTCTCCGCCAGGCGCAGGATCGCGTACGCCTGCGGATCCTCGGAGACGGCGCGCACGACGTTGCGGAAGACCAAGGAGGACACGGCCAGGTGATAGGTGCCGGAGGACTCCCATGGGTCATCGGTCGGGGCCCACTTCATGACGTACTGGGAGTCGAGTCCGGCGAGCATCTCATGAGTGTCGACCGTGTAGTCCGCGAGCACGGTGGCCAGCGGTACACGGAGGGCGGGGTCGATCCGGAGGTTCTTCGTGTAGCCGAGCCCGGGGGAGTAGAGCACGTCCTTCACGGCCCGGGCCTGCGCCTGCGAGTGCTTGCCCGGCTCGCTCGCGGCCGTGGCCTTCACAATGGCCCGGCCCAGTGCCGCGCAGTTCATCCCGGCCTGGACGTCAGCTCCGACGGACGTTCGTACGCGCTCATCCTCCGCCAGGCCGTTGCAGGGAGCCGCTGTGTCGCGTTCGAAGCCAAGCCACGCCACGAGCCCGCCCAGCAGCGCCAGGCACACCGCGAGCAATGACCAGACCTTGACCGGTACGGTACGGCGGGCTGTCTTTTCCGTCATGGACGGCTCCACTCCTCTTTGCGACCAGGCTCAGTTGGCCGTGTCCGTCAGGTACTTCTGTGCCGTCGCGTTCCCACGGAGATGTCCTTCGAGCACGTCACGAGTGAGCTTCCGGACGTCGGCTTCGGGGATGTCGGGCCGTTCCCTCGCCCACTCGCGTATCAGGATGGGCATCTGGTTGTTGACGTTGAGGTACTCGTCGGCAATCCTCGGGTTCGCCTTGGCATCGACCTCTGCCTTCATGCGGTTGTCCCATTCCCACGTCCAGGTGTCGACGCCGCGCTGGAGCGAGTCGCCGAATGCCACGGACATGGTGGCGCCGGCAACACCGACGGGTGTGGTGAAGTACAGCGGCGTCACCGCGCCGCCGACGACGTGGTAGGCGACCTTGGCCTTCCAGTCCGCCGCGCTGTAGCCCGCCATCCGGCCGTCGTTGATCACGTCCTCCCTGATGGAGCTGAACGTGCCGAGCGCTGTGCCCGCCTCGTTGATGGCGTTCGTCACCTCCGATCCCTGCGCTCCCTTGGGGAGATGTTCCAGCGAGATGTCGATGTACCGGGACTCCGCCTTGTGGAGTGTGCCGTAGGCCTCCGGGTCGTCCGAGAGCCCGCGCATGAACTGGACCAGGTCCTTCTGGGACGCCGACATGTGGGTGGCTCCGCCTTCCTGGAAGTGGCCGGTGCCGACGGCGGAGATGTAGCGGCTGTCCAGGCCGCCCAGGATCTCGTGCGTGTCCGCCGTGTACGAGCCCAGCGCGCGGGCCAGAGGCTGGCGCAGGTTCGCGTCCACGCTCTGGTCGGGGCCGAGCTGCTCGATGACGCTGTGCATGAGCCGGGCCTGCGGGGCGGTGTGGTTGACGGCGGGCCAGGGGTCCTGGCCGGTGCCCAGCGGCGGGAAACCGGTGGAGCCCGCTTCGATGGCCGCGCCCAGGCCGGTCCGGTTGTTGGCGTCGACCGTATCGTGGCCCTGCATCTCGATGTTGCCGCGCCAGTTCGTGGTGTTGGTGATCTCCCAGTCCCGCTCCTTGAGCAGGTAGTGGAGGTTGTCGTTCTTTCCGTCGGGACCCGGATCGAGGTACGAGGCGGAGGCGGCGGGGTCGCGGCTCATGATGCCAAGGAGGCCGTCGAGGGGGTCATGGGCGAACCAGGCCTTGTCCTTGCCGCCGTAGTTTCCGTACAGGTCCCAGATGTCGGGATTGCCGCCCTGCTTCTTGTCCTCGGCCTTGCGGATGTCGTCCGCCATGTCGTGCAGGAACGGGGCCGAGTAGCCGTCGCCCTGCTGCATCAGGGTGACCAGGCTCTGGAAGCCGCGGACCTTCTGGCCGTGCCCCGAGGCCACCGTGTTGACGGCTTCGCCGGCCACCTTGAGGTCGTACGAGGCGAGGCCGGCCTTGTCGAGCTGCGTGCGGAAGTTCTTGTAGAAGTCGGACTTGGGGTCCTGCATCGCGTTCGACAGGGAGTTGGCGAGCCCCTTCTCCAGGTCCAGATAGCGCTGCCTATTGCCCTTGTCGTCGCCGTACGCGTGGTCGTTGAGCTTGTTCGTGAGCTTCAGGGTGTTCTCCGCGCCCATTCCGTTGAGGAAGGTCTGGGTGAACTCCGCGCGTGAGGCGTTGTCGCGGAAGGAACGGTCCAGCTCGGCGTAGTCGGCGGCGGAAACGTTCCCGCCGCTGTTGATCCGGGTGGCGATCTCCTGGGCGTTGCGGGCCTCGTAGACCTCGATGTCGCCCTGCGCGCCGGCGTTGAAGCCATCGAGGGTCTCGTCGTTGCCCTTGCCGAAGGCGTCCTTGTTGCTGTCGACGCCCACCGCGTCGAGGGCGATCTTCACGCCCTGGTCGGCGTCGGATACAGCCTTCACACAGTCGTTGATGTGCTGTTGCCACTTGGCAACCGCATTGCGGATGGTGGTCTCACCGTCCGGGTCATGGTGGATCGCGCTGCGTTCCTGCGCGGTGAGCTTCGCGTAGTCGTAGGCGACGTTCCCCTGCTCCGAGACGGTCATGCCGGCCTTTATCGCATCGTCCCGCGCACTCTCGACCCGCTTCTTGAGGTCAGTGAACTGGCTGTGCGCGTCGCGCAGCAGGCTGGCGACGGCCTTGGCCTGGATCTGCGCGGCGGAGTACTCGTAGCGGGTGGCGGCGAAGCTCGTATGAGCCACCCCGACACTGATACCGGTCCAGCTCTGACCCATGGTTATCTTCTGGACGCTGTCGCCGTAGCAGCTTTCGACCTTCTTCAGTTCAGCGGCCATCGAATCCCACTTGCCTGCCGCCGTCGTCAGCAGGCCCAGGTCCGTGGTCATCACTTCGTGGTATGTCAGCACCGCTTCCCCCTATACCCCGTTGAGTTTGGACTGGGTGCCGATCGGCCGGAACTGGTCACCCAGGCCGATGTCATTGCGTGCGAACAGACCCGAGGCGCCCCGCAGGGTGCTCTTCTCGGAGCCGAGGCGGCCCATCAGGACCTTGACCTGCTTGTCCCACGTGTCCGCGACCTTCTTCAGGCCCGGGGCGGTGTCCCAGCCCTCGAAGCCCTTCACGGCAGTGTTGGTCGCCTCGTCCGCATGCTCTGTAGCCGTTTTGGTGTTCGGCTGCAGCTCGGTTTCGATCGTGTTCGCCGCCGCCGTCTTCTCGGCTGGCGTGGACCCGAAGCTGCCCGACCCCCCGGGTGTTAACGGCCCTGGGGGAGCGCCCGTACCGTTCAACCGCATGTCCACCGGCAGCTCGGAGGCGCCAGCGCGCGACGGAGCCCACTCCCGATCGAAATCCCCACCCTGCGCCTCCCGTCACATTTCTTGATCATAGACATGGCAACTGCATACATGCCAAGCCCCCAGGCGCCAGTGGCAGTCGATCAGATCGCCGTCTGCCGCGAGGGCGGCATCCGGCCGGTGATCACCCGCGAATACCCGGAGGATGGCCAGCACCGGTGGGCGGCCCGACTGGCCATAGTCGAGCGCTGGCGCCCACCGGTGGGAACCACGGGTCGCACGGGTGCAGCTCGCCGGTCGGCGATGGCGGTGGCGGGGATCGTCGGGGTCTGCTTGAGCGGCTCGCGGATGGCGGGCTCGAACTCGCCGACCGCCGAGCCTTCAGCGGCCGCTGGTAGACCGGCGGCCGGTCGGTGGCCAGCGCCCGGCGGGCAATCGCCCGGATAGGCAATGTGCTCAGCCCTGTGCAGCAGGCGGATCTCGGCCCAGTCCTCCACGGGGCGCGGCCACCATGCTGGACACGCTCGTCACGCTCCGCGGTGACATCGCTCATCGCGGCTCCTTTGCCGTTGGCGTCATCAAGGGCCAGGTCGAGCAGTACGGCATCCACATCAAGCGGCTCGTTGCCTGCATGGAGATCGATGTCGCCGCCTCCGGCAGGACGACGTGGAGCTGCTCCGCCAGCCCTACTGGCACCGCCGCCGACGGCTGGAGAAGCTCTTCGCCACACGCCGACTCTCCGCATCGTGGACGCTGTGCCCGATGACCACGGACCTGGCCAAGGCAACGCAGTGGCTGGAGACCTGGACCGATACGATCGCCGGCCTCGAGGCCATCATGGTCAAGCCCCTACACCAGCCCTACCAACCCGGACACGGAGGCTGGTACCAACTGCGGCGCCGCGACACCACCGAAGCGATCATCTGGTTTGTGTTCGGGGAGCCAGGGGTGAGGAAGACGGTGGCGGTGCAGCAGGCGCTGCATTTGCTGCCTGATCGGGTTCCGGTCTGGCGGGCGGTGGTCGGCGTGAAGCCGGGTCTGCCGCAGATGCGCGCTTCGTTGCTGCAGGCGCTCGGGCTGGCAGCGGTTCTCTGGCGCATCCTGCTGCAGCCGGCAGACCGGACCCTGGGGGAGGCGCTCCGCCGACCCGGGGTGCTGTTTCTCGACGATGCGCAGCGCTCGTCTCCGCCGCTGCTGGACTACCTGCGTCTGCCGTGGGACGAGCCGGGTACGGCTGCGGAGCGGGTGATCGCGCGGGCCGGCGTTGCGGTCGCGGGTGCTGACGTGGCACCAGGTCCCCGGGCTGGACCAGGAGCGGCTCGCGGAGAGGCTGGCGATGTTCCACGACGTGTGGGAAGGCGTCGATCCCGCGGATGTGGGATGGGCGGATGCGACGGTGGTGCGGGGCAACTTCCGTACCTGGGCGAGGATCACCTCTCAGGTCTACGCCCTGACCAAGCGTCCCACGCCGCTCTGAGCTCTCCCTGAGGCCGCCTTGTGGGGGCTGATGCTGGAGGACGACGGCCGGGTCCGGAAACTGAGCAGCCAAGGCGTGCGCTGGCGAGGCCGTGACTACCTCAGCGCGTGGATGGCCGGCCAGGCAGGCCGCCAGGTCAGGATCCGGCACATGCCCCACCGGAGGCCGCGTCCTGCCTCACCAGGGCGCCGCCCCCACCGCGGCCCACCGTCAGCGCCGCTCGCGGGGGTGAGAAAGGCGCGGCCATCCACCGGGCCTTCGCCGCGCGGACGGACGCTCCAGTCAGGTGTCGTACTCGCCGTTCCACGGAGCCGAAAAGCCCAACCGATCCGGATAGAGCTCGGCCCGGTCGCGCTCGCCGTCCTCGTCCTCGGCATCGCACTCCGTGATGAGGCCGAAGACCACACCATCAACGGTGAGCTGGAACGGCTGGATCGCGATGTCGCAGTACTCACGCTCGGGGAGGCCGGCGAGGACGGCGGCCAGCCGGGCATCCGCGCGGGCAACCACGGAATGCTCGTCATGCGGACGCTTCATCTGCTCTGCCCAGTACCGGCGCACCAGATGTCGGACTCCTGGTGGTGCCCACCGTGGTCGAACTTGTGCAGCACGACGAAGAGCCGCTTCTGCTCCTCGGGGGCCGCTGACCCAGGGCCTGAACGTGCCGAGCAGTCCGGATCACACGACCCGCGGCCGCATGGCCGGGCGATTCTGCGCGCCCCGACCACCCCAGCCGGGCACCCCGATCCTCGCCCTCCGGCCTCTCTGCACCGCGGCCCGCTCCGCTCCACCACGCCCACCGGCGCCGCGCCCGGTCAAACCCGCGCCCGCGGAGTCTGCCGTGCCCTCGCACCGGCAGCAGGCGGCCCCGGCCAGCTCCTGGGACGCAGCTGATGACGGCCGAGGCCCCAGCGCCAGGAGGCGGACAGAGGGATATCCGGCTGCGGGCGGACTGGTAGCGGGCCTACCCGGCCAGGGTCGGCCCGCGGCGCGGCGCTGGCCGGAGAGCCACGGCCCGAGCAGGTACGGGCCCGCGGGGCGGCGCCGCAGGCCACCCGGCATGACGTAGGTGGAGTCCTCACCACCGGCGAGCCGCACGGCCGCCCCGTCCACCAAACGCGGCGTGGGGGAGGCCGACAGCGACGCACTCGAGGAGGCGAAGAACGCGCACCGCGATCGATACTCCGAAGCACAGATGATCGCCCCTGAAGAAGTACTCAGGCGAGCGAGTGCCGTCAACCAAGCCCTGAACACGGTTTATGGCCAGGTCAAGCGCCTCGAACGCGATGCTCCTGAACCAGGCGAAACGATGGAGACCGCGGCCCAGGCCCAGCCCGGGATCTGGGAGATGCTCCGAACCTTGAGAACCGCTATGCGCCATGACCTCGGTGTCGCATGAAGGTTGAGAGTCGGCACACAGCTCCGTCAGAGCTCTCTTGTCCGCCGCGACCATGCAGCCCGTTGCCGCTCCCGCAGTGCACGCCGACCGTCCGCCCCGTCCCGCATCGCCTCAATCTGGTCTGCTGCGCGCCAAGTACGAGCAGCACCCCGACCTCGCGGCGATCGTGCTTGCCATGGATGACGCGACCCTGCTCTACGACGACGCCGACTCGGGCTTCCGGGGCGAGAACGGGGGCCGTGGCCGCAACTGGACGGGCCGCCTCCTGGAACTCGTCCGTTCCGAACTCTTGGCCCGCCAAACCCTCGCCGACTGACGCGGGGCTGACCCGTCGGGGTCCGCGATGGCTGCGGCCGGTGCGTGTTCGGCGCGCTCCCATGGCGCAGCGTCGCCGACCCCGGCGCCGTTGCCCGCCAGGTCAGCCTGAGCGGGGCGGGGCGCGGTGCCCGGCGGAATGAATCCACCGCCCGGAAGGGAACCGCCCCTTTCGGAGGCCGCGTAGCCCACAGTGGGGAGCAGAGTGTCTCGTCCTTCTGTCAGGACTTGCCGCACTGGGGTGATTCTTTGGCATCCACGTTCCACTCTTCGGTACTCACGACGTTCGGCCTTCCTGTCGGCTCCCAACTCTTCGTCTTGGTCAGTCCTTTGCCACTGATGCGCTCCCACGCATTGTGGTTTGGATCCATGAACTCCAGCCGAAGTTGCGCCAGGTCGTCTTCTGTGAGCTTCAGGGACGGCTCTTTGACGGCTATGGACGACAGCAGGGACGAGCTGGAGATCAGGAGCGTCTTGCACGGCTTCACGAGGTCCAGATCCCACCGCAGCTGGCGCTCTGGGAGTGTGAGCCGCATCGCAATCACTCTGGAGTTACCGTTTACTACGGTTAGCACCGAGCCGTCCCGATAGAAATCCACGAGATTGGCATAAACCTGCGCTCTCGTGTCCTCGGCGAGGCTCTCCGAACGCATGGCCCGCTGCTCCTCTCGGTCGGCGCGCTGCTCCTCTCTGCCGGCATGCAGCTCGGCTCGAATACCCAGGACCAGCCCGACCAGGGCTGCGACGACGGTGACGGCTGAGACTGCGAATCGTCCGACATCCACCATCGTGACGCGGTGCTGCCGGGCGTCTGGTGCGGTCCGCCCGTCAGACGTGGTCGCCTCCTCCTGTGCTCCTTCTCCTGCGGGGCTGCTCACTTGCCCAGATGCGCTCTCCTGGGCCTCAGGGTCCGGCGGTCCAGAAGAGGCCGGTCCTCCGTCAGCGGTGACAGGTGGCCGTTGTTCACCCTCGCGTTCGGTCATGGCCCCATAGATGTCCAGCCGACACAGGTGTTAGTCCGCGTCGCGGTGGGTGAGGGCTTCCTCGAGGGCGTAGCGGCTCAGGTGAGAGCGTCCGGGGATGTGGGCCTGGCGGCCTGTCTGTAGAGGTCTGCTCTCGACAGTTCCGTGGCGTGAGCTTCACCTTGGTGGGGGCGGAGCGGACGCGTTGCTTCCCGGAGGTTTGCGTCTTGCCCGGGAGGCTGTCGATCTCATCCTTGGCATTGTCGGGTGACGTGAGGCATGGGTGGTCGGTTGCCGCGCAGCATTTGCATCGAGAAGCGCAAGCAGACATCACTGAGCGTTTTCAGCGTGGCCACTGATCGGGTGACCTGGCCGGGGTGAGGGAGGGGTTCGCAACGCACAGGGCTCCCGTGCCGTTGAGGGAGGTGTTCGAAGTCTCAACCCAGCGGCACAGGAGCCCTGTTGGTTCCGTATCCTGCCGCACTCGACCTCCCGCACGCCCTGGTCGAGTGGGTCACGATGCTCGTAGTCACCCGCGAGGGTGACCGACGGTGCAAACTCCCGCCGCACCGGCGTGCGCTCGTCGCTCTGGTGTACTTGCGCCGCCACGACACCCTCTCCCGCATCGCATCCGGATTCGGGATATCCGTCGGCACCGCCCACGCGTATGTCACCGCCGTGACCGGCCTGCTCGCCGAACGGGCTCCCGGCCTGCTCAAGACCTGCGCGAGCACGACCCGGAGTTCGCCCTGCCGGACGGGACCCTCGCCGAGTGCGACCGCGTCGGCGACGGCCGGGCGGACTACTCGGCCAAGCACCGCCGGCACGGCGTGAACGTCCAGGTCGTCACCGACCCCTCCGGTGAGGTGCTGTGGATCTCGCCCGCGCTGCCGGGCCGCACCCACGACCTGACCGCCGCCCGCACCCACCGCATCATCCGGATCTGCGAGCGCCAGGGCGTCCCGATCCTCGCCGATCGCGTGCCTACACGGGCGCCGGCCCCTGGGTCACCACCGGCCTCAAACGACCGCCCGGAGGGGAACTCACTCCCACTCAGCGCACTGTCAACCGCGCCCTCGCGCAAACCCGGGCCCCTGTCGAACGCGGCATGGCACGGCTGAAGTGCTGGCAGATCTTCCGCAGGTCCCGCGTCAGCCCCAACCGCATGACCGTCATCACCAAGGCCGTCCTCACCCTGGAGAGGCAACGCTGAAAAGGCTCATAGAGCCGTACGCGCTCGATCTCCTGCCCGTCGGGCAGGAGAAGCGTGATCGGTACGGGCGGTGGTGCGGGATCGGTCACGGTCAGGGGCGGGCGAACTGCTCCTGCCGGGCCTGCTGGCACGGCTTGCACAGCGGATTCCCACCCACCCCGTAACGGCATGTCGACTGGTGGCACCGCGCGCAGGGTCCGGTATGGCTGGGGGCCCAGGTGACGGGGACGACCTGCGGGCGGGGCTTGGTGGTGGTCTGCTCGCTCATGCTGCTGCCTCCCGTTCCGGAGGGTCCGGCGTGTGGGTGCGGGCGGCGCGGCGCAGCTTGACGCCGCCGGCCCGCCAGGCGGCGGAGGCCGCCCAGTAGGGGTGGGTGCACAGGTTTGCGGAGAGGACGATCAGCCGGCGCCGCAGAACGGTCGTGCCGGCCCCGGCGGGGGCCTGTGCGAGCTCGGCGTAGGTCTGCTCCCACGCCTTTTGGAGGGTGATCAGGTCCTCGGGGAAGCGGAACGGTGGTCTCACCACTCCACTAAAACACGTATTCGATTTCTTGCGCGAGCGCCCCGCAGGAGGTAAGCGCCCGTACGTCTGGTGGCACAGCACGGGGACGGCGGTGCTGGTCACGCCGTGCGCGGCGCGACACAGCGCGGCCACGTCTGCGGCCCCAGCGCCCCGCCCGGGTGCAGGCTGCACCGGGGCGGTGCGGTGGGGGCGTACGGTGCGGACGCGTCTTGATCTTCCGGGGCTTCGCGGCGGGTGTGCGGCGGGCGCCGGCGGGGCGGCCTTGCGCGGCCGGTCCGGGCCTTCGGCCCTCTGCTGCGGCGCCGGCTGGGTGTGCTGGCTTCCGCCGGATGCCTCGCGGGCAGGCGACACGGGGCGTCCCGGGCCGGGAGGACGCTCGCCCTCTGGGGCGGCGGGGGCATCGGGCAGGCGGGAGAGAGGCAGGGCCGGCCGTGCGGGCCGAGGCGCTGGGTGCTTGTCCCGCCGGCACCGTGGCCGGGGAGACCTTGGTGGGCCGGGTGGGCGCGGGGTGGACGTAGACGCACCCGGAGGCCGCGAGCCCGGCGAGGAGCAGGGGCAGGGGTCAGCGGCGCATCCCGTCACCGTGCCGCAGCCGGACCCCAGATGGCCATTTTGCCGGGTCCCCTCGGGCTGGCCTGGCCGACCCTGGAAGAGGGGCGAGAGGAGGCCCCGGGGATGGTGCTCAGGCCGCCGGTGGAGCCGATGCTGGCGCAGGCCGCGGAAGCCGTGCCGGGCCCGGCTGCGGTGCGGGCGGGGGTGGCGTACGAGCGGCGATCGGGCCGTCGACCAGGGCGTTTTCCGGCACCCGCTCAGGTTCCAGCGGATCCGCCTGGACATGACTGCCGCCGACGTCCCGCCCTTCGGCCAGGGTTCGGCCGCGGCCGCCGGCTGACCGCCCCTCCCGCGCTGACGAACGAACCCCTCCGTGGGCGACACGGCTGCGTGTCGGCCCCCGATTCGTGTCACCCGCAGGAGTGAATCCGGCCCTCGCGTACGCGTAGGCGGATTGTGCGGTGCGCTCTCAACTCACCCCGGATTTGGGGCTATTGACAGCAAAGTGGATCTTTCGGGATGTTTCCGGCGCCGCCCGACCGGCGGGCCGTAGATGTGCGATTCGGATGCGCGATTGGGGTGCGGTTCGTGGTGCGTTCGGTACGTGAGGTGTACGACGAGGGGCAGGCAGCGGGCCGGTTGCGGGTGCCTGTGGCGGCCTGGCGGTGGGCGACGGGTTCGGGCCTGGTCCCGCTGGCGGACGCCGGCCGGGGGCTGTGGTCGCGGGCGGTGGTGGAGGCAGCCGGCCCCGAGGCCGTGCGCGCGGCGCTGCGGGGCCCGATCGGGGTGGGGGTGGCGGCGGACCGGTTGACGGAGGCCCTTGGGGTGCCGCTGCCGATCCTACGGCCGCGGGCGACCGCGTCGGCGGTCGGCCACCTGGTGAAGGCCGGTCTCCTGGTCTACCTCGGCGGGGAGACGCAGTTCCCCGACGTCCATCCGGACCAGGTGGCCGCCCTGGCCCGCCGCCGGGACCTGCCGGCTCTGCTCGACCGGCATGTGCCCCTGGGCCCGGACCAGGCCGCGGTGCGCCTGGGCGTGCGCCGTACCGACTTCGAGCAGGTGGTCAGGCTCGGATGGCTGTCCCCGGTCGGCTCCGTGGACGTCGACTACAAGCACCACGGCGGGGTGACCACCATCCCCCTGTACGACGCCCAGGACGTCGTGCTCCTCGAGGTGGTCCGCCCCTGCGTGGACTGGCGGGCCGTGCGCACCGCCCGCGCGGGCCGCCGCTCCCCGCTCGCCGCCCTCGACCCGGTCGCCCCGGGCGGTGACCGGGTGTTTCTGGCGGGGGTGGCGCGGATGGCCAGGGTGGGCCGGGCCGCGGTGGTGAACTGGCGCCGACGGCACCCGGACTTCCCCGCCCCGGTGGCCGGCACCGACGTGCACCCGCAGTTCGACCCCCGCGCGATGGTCGCCTGGCTCCTCGCCCACGACAAGATCGAAGTACCTACGGGGCCGACGACGCGGCCGACGAGGACTGCTTGTCCGGCTGGTCCACCGACGACGACGCCGACGCGCTGGCCGAGCTGGCGGCCGGGGAGGTCGGGGCGTCGCTGCGCCGACTGACCGCGCCCGGTGCCGGCCCCTCGGCGGTCATGGGTGACGTCAGGCTGGTGGAGCGGTTCCGCTTGGGTTCGGGCGGTCTGCGAGTGACGCTGGCCTGGCCGGCCTGCGAGGCGCCGCCGCGGAAGGGCGGACGGGCAGGGTGGTCCGTCACGGGGTCCCGTACGCCGGCCCGGGGCAGGCCTGCGCCTGCGTGCGGCACGAGTGCGGCGGCGTGGTCCCGGTGTCCTGGTGCACCGAACACGCAATGCGGCCAATCCGGTGATGGAATGGCACCCCGGCGGCGGGCAGCCGCTGCTCCGCGCTGGCCAGGGACGCCGCCGTGCCGTGGCGGCGGCCGGGCGCGCTGGCTGATCACCTGGTTCGGTAGGGGCCAGCCCAGCCTCAGACTTGTCCCGCGTAAGGCGGTTTCGAGCAACACACCCTGGTCTCGGTGAAGCAGGACGCAGAGAGAGCCTGGCGGCCGGGGTTGAGAACCTCGTCAACTCGCGCCCGAGGCGCGCTCCTGGCTGGGCGAGGGGGAGAACGAGCCCTTGAGGCCGGGCACCTGCACCAGATCGTCGACGAGAGCACCCTCACCACCTGATCACGCTGCCAGAGCAACGGAGAATTCTTCTGCGCCGGAGGCGGGGTGGCCCGGCCGTGGTGAGGTCTGTGGGCGGCGGCGTCGTGTTGGCCGTAGACGGCGCGGTTCGAGGTCGCCATCGAGCCGAGCGGGTCAATCGAGATCGGCCAGCACGCAACGGCAGGTGACGGCGACCAGGTCGTCGAGGAGGGCTGGCGGCGCTTCACCGGCGAGGAGGTGGCGGCGGCCGGCCGCGTAGGGCACGTCCACCACCGCGAAGGTCACCCGCTGGACGTGCTCCGGATCCGCGCTTCCGTACCGGCGCGACGCGTAGTCGCGCAGTGCGTCGAAGACGGCCGCGTTGACCATGGCGACCTCGTCGCCGAGTTCGGCGGGCCAACGGGCTGCCAGGTCCTCACGGCGGTAGAGGAGCAGCGCGCGTGCCTCGTCGAGATGCCCACGCGCCCATGTATTCACGTGCAGCGCCGCGCCCAGGGCCGCCTCGTCCAGATCGTCGCTTGCGAGGGCCTGCAGAAAGCCCGACTGGAACCGTCGCACTGTCCGCAGCCACAGCTTCGCCAGGAGTAGGTCACGGGAGTTGAAGCGGTGGTAGACCGAGCCCACAGGCGCCCCGAGGGCCTCGGCGACAGCTCCAACCGTCGCTGCGTCGGGCCCTCCGACGGAGACCAACCGCAGCGCGGCATCCAGGAACTGATCCTCGGTGAACTTCGACGGGCGACCCATGCCACCAATTGTAGGCGACATGTTCTAGAATGCCGATTCTAGAACTCTTCCTCGCATTCAGGAGGCGCAGAGACCTCATGACCAATCCGCGGGCACCGACGAAGCCCGATCGGGACGGCCTCCGCACCCGAGCTCTCACAGTGGCCGGCGCACTGAGCCTGGCCGTCGGCGTACTGCACCTCGCGCTGCCGTTCTACGGCGGCGCCGGATTCCGGTACTTCGGCGCCGGCGACCTCGCCCGCTTGGCGGACCATCAGTCGCCGATCCCGACCGTGACCCGTGGTCGGCATAGCCGCGCTGCGCGCCATCGCAGCGGCGTACGCGTGGTCGGCGGACGGGCTGCTTCGCCCGTTGCCCGGACTCGCGCGGGTACTGACGGTGATCACCGCGGTCTATCTGCTCCGCGGGCTCGCCCTGCTCCCCGAGATCCCGACCAGAGCGCTCCTCCCCGCGTCTGTTCCGCTGCGGGAGCTCACCTTCTCCGGCTTCGCGCTGACAACCGGACTGCTCCCTCTCGCAGGACTTCGCGCCGCCCCGTCGCTGCTGCCCGCACGGATACGCCGGCGGCTCATCCCTGGAAAGCCACCCGTCTCCGCGGGCCGAGCGCCACGGCCGACAGACGCCGGTCAGATCCCACCACTTCTGGAGATCCTCATGCCCGACACCAGCACCGCGTCCTCCCGCCGATGGCCGCTATGGACGGCGGCCACCCTCGCCGCGGCGATCGCTGCACTCCACCTGTTCGGCGGCACCCCGGAGTTCGTCGGCCCCCTGGTCCACGCGAACCTCGACGCCCCGGTCAAACAACTCTTCCGCGTGCTCTGGCACATATGCACCCTGCTCCTGGCCTCGCTCCCTGTGGCTCTGGCCTGGGCCGCGCGTGCCGACCGCCGAACGGCGCGGCCGGTTCTGGCTTATGTCTGGTTCATCGCCGCCGCGTTCGCCGGCGTGTTCTTCGCCATCGACCTGGATGCTTTCGGCGCGGCGGTCTTCACCCTGCCGCAATGGACCCTGTTCGTCCCGCTCCTCGTACTGATCCCGTTGGCCACCTGAGCTTGACTCTGATCGGGGGTTGGGGAACCTGACGCTGTCCGGGGAGTTTGGTAGCTCGACCCCTTCGGGAAGATCATCCCTCTTGGCGGGTTGAGCCTCGGCAGGGGCCATGGGAGCGCGGCGTGGGACTGGCGGCCGCCGTCAAAGTTGGTTGAGGTTGTGCGGCGCCGGAGCCCACCGGAACCGTTGAGTGGAGCAAGAGTAGGCATGGCCTGGATTCCTCAAGATCGCCAACCGGGTCGTCCAGCGTCGGGCCGGTTGCGGCAGGCCGTGGCTGCCCTGATCCACTTCTGCCGATCGACTTGCCTGCCGTGTCTGTTGCCACCGCGCGCCAAATCGTCCTGCCAGGTCGCGCAGGTCAAGGCGCTACAGGTGCTCTCGCCGGAGGTCACCCAGCTCAAGCGCCTCATCCACCAGGTCGAGCACGGCAGCTCAGCCGCGGAGTCCTGATCCGAACCTCGGCGGACCGTGGTGAGCCGTGAGCGGCTCACGCCGACGTCCGGCGCACCCGGACAGCACGCCGAACACCGTCCAAGAAACCCAGGGAGGACACGGGACCAACACACCGGTCACCACGATGGATGTGACGCGCCGTCGCTTGCTCGCAGCCGCGCTGGTCGGGGGCGGCGCCGCTCGGCTGACGCCGGCGCCCGCCGGAACGACAGCTCCGTGCCGCCGCCGCGGTGCAGGGCAGGGCAGGATAGCGATCGACGACGGTTGAGAGCCGGCCCGGCGGGCCGGCTCTCACTGCTGGCTGGCTCAGTCCGTGGACAGGGCTTGGAGCAGGTCGCCGACCTGGGGGTCGGGTAGGGCGCGGGCGACGTCTGCCTGGGCGACGATGCCGACCAGGCGGTGGCCGTCGATGACGGGCAGGCGGCGGACCTTGTGCTCGGCCATGGTGCGCAGGATTTCCGCGGCGTCATCGTCTGCGCCGATCGTGACCGCTTCACCTTGCGCGAGCTCGCCGGCCTTCACGGTAGCCGGGTCCTTGCCTGCGCCCAGGACCTTCACCACGATGTCGCGGTCGGTGAGCATGCCCTTGAGCCGGTCGTCGGTGCCGCAGATCGGCAGAGCGCCCACTCCCATCCGCGTCATCTTCTTCGCGGCGTCGAGCACCGTCTCTTCCGCGCCGATGCACTCGGCACCTTCGGTCATGATCTCGCGGGCCGTGGTCATTGCGTCCGTACTCCTTCGTCCTCGTCCAAGGGGGTACCTCCCGGCCGGGACGTACCCGGGACATGGGTGCCGCGGCGGCGCCCGCGCGTAACCCGGTTTGCTCGCTGTCCACCCGCATGCTTGAACGGGACCGCAACCGTGCGGCGGCCCCGCCCTTCGGCTCTCGAAGAGTCGCAGTGGGCCGTCGCGTACAGGACGAAGTGCAATCGCCGAACTGCGACGCGGACTCGACGAGGCGAGGGGCCAGGCGCTGGTGGCGTCCATGGCCGCGGCCCGACGCGAAGGGCGGGGGCTGCGCCGCATCGGCCACAGGGTGTCGACGGTGATCCCGACCGTGAGCTCCTGCATGGCGGGGAGCACGTCGAGGATCTGACCGTCATGCCAGGATCCGCTCACCTCGGAAGCCCGGGCGGTGGCGTTCCGGGGCATATCCGGGGAGCCGGGTGGGGTGGAAGGCGAAGTGCGTGATGGGCGGGCTGGGTGGGTGCTACTCAGCAGATCGTGTGTTCACCGATGATCTCGGCGCACACCTGCGCAGCAACCCACTCGGCGCGCTCCTCCTCGCCGACATGGACGAAAAGCGCGTGGTCTTCTGTCCATGGGCTGTCGAAGTCGGTGCCGTTGTGGTGCAGGCTCACCTGAAGACGGGCGTACTTCCGGGTCCACTCCAGCCCGAGGTCCGGTACCTCCGGCCAGCAGAAGGCGTCCCAGTGCACCTCGATCCGATCATGGACGCCGAGCGCGGCGAGGGCGGCGCTTCTTGCACGGTCTGCGCCGGGGAGCTCCATGAAGAGTAGGCAGGGGCCCAAGGGGAGAGGAGAGCCTCCCGGTGCTGCCGCGTTTTTCCTGGCCGCTTCGCCGATCTCGGCTTCAGGCACCGCCTCCAGCAGTCACCTGACCTCTGCCCGGCTCGACACTTCAGCCCAAAGCTCGGTGTCACCCCGTGAATCCGGCACCGACAGCGCCAGACTCCGCTCGGCGAGCGAGAAGATCTCATCAAGGTCGTTCGTCCTGAGCAGCGGAAACGCCGCAGTGTGTCCCATGGGCACCAGTACTACCGCTCTTCCTGCTCCTGGGCCACCAGTTAACTCGGTCGCCCAACCGCACCGCTCTGATCGTGCGAATGGTCAAGCCGAGCTATGGCCGAGTGCCTCCCGAAGACCCCGACAAAGGCTCGTGAAACACCCTCAGTTGTCCTTGACGGTGATGCCGGCTTGTCGGGCCAGGGCGGGGGCGAGGTCGAATAGCTTGGCGGCGCTGATCGTGGCGCCTTTGAGGGACTCGATGACAAGGTCCGCGACGTGGTCGGTCTGTATCTCGATCCGCCGGAGAAGGCCCTGGTGCTCTGCGTGGACGAGAAGTCGCAGATTCAGGCCCTGGACCGGTCCCAGCCGGTCCTGCCGATGGTGCCCGGTGTGCCCGAACGCCGCAGCCACGACTACGTCCGGGCCGGCACCACCACCCTCTTCGCCGCCCTCGAGGTCGCCACCGGCAAGGTCATCGGCTCCCTTCACCGCCGCCACCGGGCGGCGGAGTTCAAGAAGTTCCTCGCGAAGCTGGACAAGGAGGTCTCGGCTGATCTGCAGGTTCATCTGATCCTGGACAACTACGCGACCCACAAGACGCCCGACATCAAGAAGTGGCTGCTGGCGCACCCCCGCTTCCACCTGCACTTCACGCCGACCAGCGCGTCCTGGCTGAACCTGGTCGAGCGGTGGTTCGCCGAGCTGACCCAGAAGAAGCTCAAGCGCGGCGTCCACCGCTCGGTCCAGGTCCTCGAACGCGACATTCGGGTCTGGCTCGCCGACTGGAACGAGCACCCCAGACCGTTCGTCTGGACGAAGACAGCCGACGAGATCCTCGACAAAGTCGTCGCCTACTGCCAACGAATCTCTGACTCAGGTCACTAGTAGTGCTTCGTTAGGTGCTGTCGTAGGGCTGCCTGGCCCGACCACCCGGCCTGGATGCGGGAGTTCCTCAAGGCGCTGGCCGACAAGGCGCCGGCGACCTGACCGGGCGCGGCAAGGGTGCGTGTTCACCTCCTGCCGCGCCCGGGGCGTGGCGTCGTCAGCTGCTCGCGGAGGTGACCTGCGGGGCGGGCTCGTGCTTGAAGTTGGCCTGGCCGAAGTTCTTCTTCACGGCCGCATCCCAGGAGCCGTCCTGGACCATCTTCTTGAGGGCGGCGTTGATCTTGGCGTGCAGCTCCTTGTTGCCCTTCTTGATGCCGATGCCGTAGCTCTCGTTGCTCAGGCTCAGCCCGACGAGCCGGAACCTGCCCGTGTTGCCCTTCTGGGCGGCGTAACCGGCCAGGATCGCGTTGTCCGTGGTCATGGCGTCGACCAGGCCGTCCTGGAGGGCGATCACGCAC